>CAYRAE010000308.1:0-4942 GCA_964422175.1 uncultured Luteitalea sp.
TCTTCAAGGTGCGCAAGAACCTGTTCGAGACGCTGACCTTCGTCGCGCGCAAGCCCCAGGCCGGCCGGAGCTGAGATGTCGTCCGCGGCGGCGCGAGTCCTGCCGCACCTGATCGGCTGGCTTCGCTCGTTCTGGGTCCGGGCCGGCCTGACGGTCGCGATCCTGGTCTACCTGCTGCGGCAGGTGGACGCCGGCGACGCGATGCGGGCCATCCTGCACGCCGATCCACGGGCGCTCGCCATGGTCGGCGCGCTCGTTCTGCTCGATCGCGCCGTCATGATCTGGCGCTGGATCCTGCTCCTTCGCGCCAGTGGCACGGCGATCGACACGGCAACGGCGTCGCGCATCTTCCTCATCAGTTCGTTCGTGGGGAGCTTCCTGCCCGCAGGCGTCGGCGGCGACGCCGCGCGCGCCTATGCCCTGGGGCAGCGGACGTCACGGCGCGGCGCGGCCGTGGCGTCGGTTGCCGTGGACCGCATCCTTGGCGTGGTGGCCATCGCCCTGATGGGGGCGATCGGCGTGGCGTTCTACATGGGCCGGCACGCCGACCCGCAGATTCGTGTGGCCGCCATCACCAGTGCCGTCGCCGTGCTGGTGGGCTCGGTGGCCGCCGTGTGGGCCGACCGCTGGCTGCGCTGGCTGCCGCGCGCCTGGCACGACTGGACGCCCGTTCGCCTGCCCCTGCGCATCGCCGACGCGATGGCGGCGTATCGGGGGACGCCACGCGCGCTGGTCCGGGTGTTCGCGCTGTCGGTGCTGGTGCAGGTGCTCCGGATCCTCCAGGCGTATGGCCTTGGCCTCGGCCTCGGGCTGACGGTCCCCTTCGCCTACTACCTCGTGTTCATGCCCATCGGCCTGCTGATGCTGCTCCTGCCCATTTCGATCAGCGGGTTCGGGCTGCCTCAGGGCGTGATCATGTGGCTCCTCAGGCCGGTCGGCGTCCCCGACGAGTTGTCGCTCGCCCTCGCCACGCTGATCGTCCTGTCGGGCCTGTTCGGCAACCTGCCCGGCGCCTGGCTGTACCTGAAGCGGACGACGTGAGGCTGACGGCTCAGGCCCTATGGCACGGTCCACTTTGACGGGCCACCACAAGATGCTGTAGAGTCAATGACTTATGGCGCAAGTATACGCGGCCAAGTACCTCGCCAAAGCGGCGCTCTCTGCTCCCCGGGATCTCGTCAACAGCTACATCGGGCGCGTCAGACCGCTCCACCCGACGGTCCTGATCTTCCATGTCACCTTCGTGTGCGACGCCCGCTGCAACATGTGCAGCAACTGGACGCGTGGCAACCGCAAGGAGGACATGACTCTCGAGCAGATCGAGCAGGTGTTCGACTCCCCGCTCTGGAAACATATCGAGAACGCCAGCATTTCCGGCGGTGAGCCCACCACGCGCAACGACCTTGTCGACATCGTCAGGGTGCTCATCGACAAGCTGCCGCGCCTGCGCAAGCTGACGCTGAACACGACTGGGCTCACGCCGCACCGCGGCATCCCGATGCTCACCAAGATCGTGCAGATGTGCCATGAGCGCGGCGTGATCTTCAGTACGCGCGTGTCGGTCGACGGCGTCGGCGACATGCACAACGAGGTGCGGCGCGTGAAGCGCGGCTTCGACAAGGCCGAGCAGACGATCGCCGCCATGAAGGAGTTGCAGAAGACGTACCCCTTCAACTTCGGCATCTCGACGACCATCTTCTCGATGAACCTGGACGATGCCGAGAACATCCTCGCGTGGGCGCGCCGCGAGAAGCTGGACATCGTGTTCAATATGGTCCGCTTCACCGAAGCGATGCTCGGCAACGCCGACCTCGCCAAGGACATCAAGCCGGTGAGCGAAGAAGAACAGCGCATGCGCCAGTTCTTCCTCGATCGCGTGCGCCACGACCCGCTGCTCGACGGCCAGAACTACATCTACATGCACTACGCGGACATGATCGCCAACGGCTATCACCGCACCGCGCCGTGCCCGTTCCAGACGCAGGGCATCATGCTGAACCCCGATGGCGGCATGTTCTTCTGCGAGAACAGCAACGTCGTCGGCAACGCCGTGACCGAGGATCCCGAGGCCATCTACTTCAAGCAGGCCTCGCAGGAGCACCGGAACTACATCCGCGACGAGAAGTGCCCGGCCTGCCTCAGTCCCTGCCAGATGAACGTGGCGGCGATCAAGCAGGTGGTGCCGTACGCGAAGTTCCTGGTGCGCGCCAGCGCCGAGAAACGCCGCGCCGCGCGTCGTCCGATCGCCGCTGCGGCGCTGTGACCGGACCCACGCCACGTTCGTTCTTGCTCATCGTCGCGATGGTCGTCGCGGCGGTGTGCCTGCCGCTGTCTGCACAAGCGCCGCCATCGGTCACGCCTGAACGCGTTGCGTTCGATGCGTGGCTGTCCACGCAGGCGACCGACGCTCTCGCCGCTCGCCGCACCATCGTCGCGTCGCTCACGTCGGCCGACGCCGTGCTGACGCGGCGTCAGGACGTGCGCACACAGATGGGCGAGGCGATCGGCCTCCTGCCCGCCCTCGACACGCCGGTGCCGTCGACCGTGACGCGGACGACACGGCGCGACGGGTATCGCATCGAGCATCTGATTTTCGAGAGCCTGCCCGGGCTGAAGGTGACGGCGGCCGTCTACGTCCCCGACGGTCCCGGCCCCTTTCCGGCGGTGCTCGGCACGGCGGGCCACGCCGACGAGGGCAAGGCGTCGCCGACGTATCAGCACGTGTGGGTGTCGCTCGTGCGGCGCGGATTCGTGGTGCTGGCCTACGACCCGCCCGGCCAGGGCGAGCGCTTCGAGTACCTCGATCCCGCCACAGGCCACTCGCGCGTGGGCGCGGGCACGCGTGAGCACATGATGACGGGTCTGCAGGTGCTGCTCACCGGGCGCACCATCGCGGCCTACATGGTGCAGGACGGCCGCCGCGCACTCGACTACCTGCGCGCACGCCCCGATGTCGACGCGACGCGCATCGCCGTCGCGGGCAACTCCGGTGGCGGGACTCAAGCCGCGCTGCTCGGCGCGAGCGAACCGCGACTGGCGGCGGTCGTGGCGTCGTGCTACATCACGTCGTGGTCCGACATGTGGCTCACGCCGGGGCCGCAGGACTCCGAACAGATCCTTCCCGGCTTCCTCACGCGCGGGCTCGATTTCGCCGACTTCGCCGTCGCCGCGGCGCCACGCGGCTTCCTCGTGAGCAGCGCCATCCAGGACTACTTCCCGATCGCGGGCTCCCGCGCGGCGTCGGCGGAACTGCGCGCGATCTACGACGCGCTCGGAGCACCCGACCGCCTTGCACGTGTCGAGAACGACGCGCCGCACGGGTGGTCGCAGCCCTTGCGCGAGGGCGCGTATCGCGCGCTCGGCGCGTGGCTCGGGCGTCCCGGACAGCCTGACACCGAGGCCCCTGTCTCGCCCGAACCGATCGAGGCACTGCGATCCACGCCGACCGGCCAGCTCGCCTCCTCGGTGGGCTCGCGGACCGTGCGCGAGGTGAACGCAGACGAGGCGCGCGCACTCGCGGCAGCACGATCCCCCGTGTCGATGGCGGGTCTTCGTACGCTCATCGGCGATCTCGCGCAGCAGCGCGGCACCGTTGTGTCGCGACAGCAGCGCCCCGAAGGCTCGCGTGTCGAGGACCTCACAATCGAGGTCGAGCCTGGCGTGCGGTTGCGCGCCAGCCTGACGCGTCCCGTCACGATCGGTACGCGCGCGGTGGTGTACGTGCACGAAGACGGTGCCACGACTCAGGACGCGGCCATCGCGCGCCTCGCGGCCGACGGGACCGCCGTACTGGCTGTCGACGTGCGCGGCACCGGGGCACTGTCACCCGGCACCGGAGCCAGCGGCTATGCCGGTGCGTACCAGTTCGCCGCACGGGCCTGGCTGCTCGGCACGAGTGTCGTCGCGTGGCAGGCGCAAGATCTCCGCGCGGCCACCGACGTGTTGAGACGCGAGGTGCCGGAGGCACAGACGATCGAACTGCACGCCAGCGGAGAGACCGTCCCTGCCGCCTTGTTCACGGCGCAGTTCGATCGCTTCCACGCGCTGACGCTCGAGGACGGTCTCACGAGCTACCTGGATCTGGCCATCGCCGACACGTACGACCGCGCGACGCTGACGGTGATCCCGGGTGTCCTGCGCATCACCGACCTGCCCGAACTGGCAGCCCGCCTCGCCCCGACGCCCGTCCGCATCGTCGGTCCGCGCAGCCCCGCGGGACGGTAGCGTCGCCCTCCGGACCGACCGACGACCATGCGCATGGTCAGGAGGCCGGCTTCCAATCAGCGAGGCGGTCGTTGCCGGGGCCGGTGGTGATCGCGATGCGGCGGTCGGGGTCGGACGTCGACACGAGGGCGAGGTCCCAGTCTTCGCCGGCGTGGTGTTGGGGGCTCGTCGCGATGACGAGCCACTGGCCATCAGGCGAGACGCGCGGGTAGTAACTCCACTGCGTGGCGTGTGCGTGCGCGGTGCCTACCGCGCCCGACGCGAGATCGCGTCGCTGGATCGACGAGGGTTCGCTGTCGAGCTGCACGTTGAACAGCGTGCGACCATCCGGCGACCAGGATGGCCAGCACGCGCCGCCGCTCGACGGCAGCGCGCGGCTCTCGCCGCTCGCCAGATCCAGCACATGGACCTGATAGGACCAGAACTGGCCGACGCGCAGCGTCTGCCCGCCGAACGCCACCTGACGACCATCCGGCGAGACCGCGGGCATCAGCGCGCGACCGACGAAGTTGTGCGTGAGCCGCTCGGTCTGACCGTCGGACAGCCGGACGCGATACAGGTCGCCGCGCGACTCCCTGTCTGACGAGAAGACCAGCGACTGTCCATCGGGCATCCAGCTCGGGTCCACGTCGTTGCCCGGGTCGCGCGTCACGCGTCTGATGTCCGAACCATCGGCGCGCATCACGTACACGTCGAAGTCAGGCGTGCCGGACTCGGC
>CAYRAE010000309.1:0-4908 GCA_964422175.1 uncultured Luteitalea sp.
GCCTGCACCACGCCGATGTTGTTGTAGACCGCCGCCGACGGCGATTCGTCGAGCAGGGCCTTGAACGTCGCGAAGGCATCGTCCCACCGTGCGAGGCGGATGAGCGACAGTCCCGCCGCGAAGCGTGCGCGGCGCTTGAAGCGCGACGATGCGGGCACGGCTTCCGCCGCGGCCAGCGCGCACGCGTGCTGCTCCTCGTCGGTGCAGACCTCCCAGATGACGAGATGCGCGCGACCGTACTGCGGCGCGGCGGCGACCGCCTGCCGGAGGAACCGCAACTGCGTGGCGGGCGTCTCGGCGACGAGTCCCTTCGTGAACGCCTCGAAGACCTCGAGCGACGGGGGTGAGTCGCTGTTCGGGGGTGCCTCGACGACAGGCACGCCCGCAATCGCGGCAGCCACGCGGCCGCTGAGCGCGAACACGTCCCGCAGCGGCCCGTGCTCGCGTACCTCGGGCCGCACAAGTCCGGCGTCGACGTCGATGACACGGACGGTCACCGAGAGGTCATCGCCATCGACGGCCACGGAGCCTGTCACCAGTTCGCGCACGCCGATGACTTCCGCGGCGCGCAGGAGCGTGGCGCGCGAGAGCTGACGGTCGTCGGGAAGTTCGAGCGCATCGAATGCCGCCACACGGTCGGTTCGCGACACGGCAGGCCGCCCGACAGCCGTGAGCGCGTCGCCGACCAGGAGCGCCACGCCCTGGCCGAGCCACAACGCGCGCGGATCGTCGCCCGCGGGTTGCAGCGGCATCACGAGCACGCGCGGCGCGGCCGCGGGTGTCTGCGCGGCGACGGCCGTCGCGCAGCCGATGAGCGCGAGGGCCGCGCACGCCACACGTGCCGCATGCGACGACAGTGCGCGACTCATGCGCCATCCTCCTGAACGTCGATGCGCAGGAGGCACGTGTCGCCATCGACGGCCCGGCACGCCACGATCTGCTCCTCGCCCCGCAGCCCCTCCCGCACGAGCAGCGCGTCGACGAACGCCAGATAGTAGCGACACTGCGGATGCTGCGCGTGGTCGCGCGCGTTGCAGAAGATCGACCCGCGAATCTCGAGCTCGATCTGCCGGCGCCTGACGCGCGCACGAACCTTCGTGCCGCGATACGACCTCTCGAAATGGCGGCGGGCCAGCGTGGCGAGCTGCCGCAGCCTCATGCGCACGGGCAGCATGCGGCCTGCCGATCGCACGTGCCAAGGCTGCGCCAGCATCCACCACTCCGAGGCGTAGGCCGCGGCCTTCCCCATCACCGCATCGTACGTGTCCGCGTCTTCGCGACGAAGGAAGCTGAGCACGGCGGCGACGGGCGCGAGATTGACCGCATCCTCCCGCCAGCCGCGCGGACGGAGGTAGCTCTCGTAGAACTCCAGCCGCATCGGCAGCAGGTCCGCGATGGCCTGGTGGAGGGCCGCCGCGAGCAGCCTGTCGATTCTCGCCTCACTCATTTTCTGGTAACGTTTCGGCGGTGAGTGGGCGTCCTGCCGGTCCTGATGCGCGCTGGACCGGCGTCGTGCTGGCGGGGGGCCGGAGCCGGCGGTTCGGGGGCGTCGACAAGACGCGATTGCCGATCGGCGGCCGCACGCTGCTGCACACGGCGGTCGACACGCTGGCGGCGGTGACCGACGACGTGATCGTGGTCGGCGGTACGCCACGTCCGGGCATGCGGACCGTGCCCGATCGGTACCCTGATGAAGGTCCGCTGGGCGGGGTCCTGACGGCGCTCGACGCCATCGACTCGTCGCACGCACTGATTCTCGCAGCCGACCTGCTCTTCATCCCCGGCTCCCTGCTGCGCGACGTGCTGCGAGCAGGCGCGGACGCTGCCGCGGCCGTGGTGCAGTACCCCGATGGACGGCTGGCACCGTGCCTGTCCGTACGACGGGATTGCGCCGACGCGCTGCGCGCCATGTGGGCTGGTGGCGACAGGCGTCTGCGCGCCGTCGAGAACCTCGTGCCTTGTGTGAAGGTCGTGGCCGAGGCTGCGACCGCCCGGGGCGCGCTCTGGAATGTGAACGATCCGCTTACCTATGCGCGGGCGCTCGAGTTGACGCTGCACGACTGCCCGGCATGCTAACCCACTGATCTGATCGAGTCAAACCGATGATCCTGCCTCTGCAGCAGGCCGTACGCACGGCGCTCCAGAACACGCTCGCCACGCTCTACGGCACCTCTGCCGTCCCCGCCACGCTCGTCATCGAGACGCCGCCCTCGCGCGCGCTCGGCGACATCGCCCTGCCCTGCGCCTTCGAACTCGCGCGCACGCTGCGCAAGGCACCGCGCGCGATCGCCCAGGAGATCGTGGCCGCATTGCCCGCCATCCCCGGCGTGTCGCGCATCGAAGCCGTGGGCGGCGGCTACATCAACGTGTTCCTCGATCGCGCGGCGTTCCTGCGCGACAACCTTGGTCACGCGTCGGTGGCCGCGCTGGCGACGCGCCCCAAGACGATCGTCGAGCACACCGCGATCAACCCCAACAAGGCCGCGCACATCGGGCACCTGCGCAACGCGATTCTCGGAGACACTGTCGGCCGGCTGCTGCGGTTCCTCGGCACGCCCGTCGAGATCCAGAACTACATCGACGACACCGGCGTGCAGGTTGCCGACGTGGTGGTGGGCTTCGAGCACCTCGAGCACAAGACGCTCGACGAGGTGAAGGCGCTCGCCGCCGGTGAGCGCTTCGACTACGACTGCTGGGATCTGTACGCGCGTGTCACCGAGTGGTACGACGCCGACAAGTCGCGCATCGGGATCCGCAAGGCCACGCTGCACGCGATCGAGCACGGTGGCAACGCGACGGCGGACATGGGTGCGGTGGTCGCCGATGCGATCGTCCGCTGCCACCTGCGCACGATGGGCCGCCTGCACATCGACTACGACCTGCTCTCGTGGGAAGGCGACATCCTGCGCCTGCACTTCTGGGCCACCGCGTTCGACATCCTGAAGCGCAACGGCACCGTGTATCTCCAGCAGGAAGGCAAGCTGAAGGGCTGCTGGGTGATGGAGATCGACGAGGACGTCGACGCGACGATCGAGCAGGCCGACGCGCCGGCGAACGACGACGCGAACGATCAGGCCGACGGCGACGAGGGCGGCCCGAACTCGCGCGAGAAGGTCATCGTCAGGTCAGACGGCACCGTGACGTACGTCGGCAAGGACATCGCCAACCAGTTCTGGAAGTTCGGACTCCTCGGCAAGGACTTCGCGTATCGGCCGTTCGCGACGCGGCTCGATGGCGGCACGCTCTGGGCGACCACGACGCACGACGGCGTCACGCCGCACCCCGAGTTCGGCAACGCCGGCACCGTGATCAACGTGATCGACACGCGTCAGTCGTACCTGCAGAAGCTCCTCAAGCAGGCGCTGGCGACGATGGGTCATCGCGCGCAGGCGGAACAGTCGATCCACTTCTCGTACGAGATGGTGGCGCTCTCGCACAAGACGGCGCGCGAACTCGGGTACGACGCCGATCCGGACGGCAAGCCGTTCGTGGAGGTGTCCGGCCGCAAGGGCCTTGGCGTCAAGGCCGACGATCTGCTCGATCGCCTCATCGGCAAGGCGCTCGACGAGGTGCGCAAGCGTAACCCCGACCTCACGGATGCCGACGCGCGGGCCACGGCGGAAGCCATCGCCATCGCGGCGGTGCGTTACTTCATGGTGAAGTTCTCGCGCACCAAGATCATCGCGTTCGACATCGACGAGGCGCTCAGCTTCGAGGGCGAGAGCGGCCCCTACCTCCAGTACGCCGCCGTGCGCGCGGGGAACATCCTCGCCAAGCTCCGCGAACGCGAGCAGATGGACGAGGCGGGCATCGCCACCGCGATCGCCGCCCTGCCCGGCGACGCCATCGCGTCCGGCGACGATGCAGATGCGTTGTGGGATCTGGTGCTCGCGTGCGGAAGACTCGACGAGGTCGCCGAATCCGCCGTGCGGACGCTCGAACCCGCCGTGGTGGCCAAGTACGCCTTCGGTCTCGCGCAGGCGTTCAGCGGCTTCTACCATCGCTGCCCGATCCTCTCGGAAGAACGGGCCGACGTGCGCGTGTGGCGCGCCGCCGCCGCAAGCTACTTCCGCCAGCAGATGACGCGCGCGCTCGACCTGATGGGCGCCGTGGTACCGGGGCGCATGTGAGCCGAACGGCGCGCGTCACGTACGTCAGGTGCAGCAGAGACGACGACTACCTGCGGTCGCTCGAGGCTGTGGGCCTCGACGTCCACGTCGTGGATCACGACGGCGATGTCGCCGCGGCGTTGCACGGGAGCGGCGGAGTCGTGCTCGCGGGCGGGCCGGACGTCGATCCGGCGCACTACGGCGAAGACGTGCACCCGGCCAATTCGCTGGCGGGCGACGTGCGCGACGCGTTCGAACTGGACGTCGCACGACACTGCCTGCGCGAGGCGCTGCCGCTGCTCGCGATCTGTCGCGGCATGCAGATCCTCAACGTGGCCGCCGGCGGAACGCTCATCCAGGACGTGCCGTCGCAGGTGTCACTCGCGCTCGCGCATGCGAGGGACGAGACGTTCACCACGATCGCCCACGCGATCGAGGTGCAGCCCGATTCGCACGTCGCGAGGGCCGTGGCCAACGGCGCGCCGACGACAGTGAACAGCCGGCATCATCAGGCAGCGAAAGTCGTCGCCAGGCCCCTCGTCGTCACCGCCATCGCCACCGACGGCATCGTCGAAGCGATCGAAGCCCCGGCGCTCCCCTTCTGCGTCGGCGTGCAGTGGCACCCGGAGAACTTCTGGCGCACGGGCGAGTTCCTGCCCCTCTTCCGCGCCTTCGCCGCCGCCTGCGCCATAGGTTGACGGGAGGACGGCCTTGGGCATTGGGCCTTCGGCACCACATCGGCATCGGTCGCCGGTCGCCGGTTGCCGGTTGCCGGTTGCCGGTTGCCGGTTGCCGGTTG
>CAYRAE010000310.1:0-2183 GCA_964422175.1 uncultured Luteitalea sp.
GCTTCGCACTGCTGCCGCAGGCGACACGCTTCGCCGACGCGCGCGACTACGACAACTACATCGCCCGCCTGCGCGCCTTCCCGCGCTACGTGGACGAGCACATCGTGCGCATGCGCGAAGGCCTGAAGGCCGGCATCACCGTGCCGAAGGTGGCCCTGGCCGGCGTCGACACGGCGATCGGTCCGCTGATGCCCGCCGATCCGGCGGCCAGCCCGTTGTTCGCGCCGTTCAGGACATTGCCGTCGACGCTTGGCGAGGCCGACCGCGTGCGCCTCGATGCCGAGGGGCGCGCCGCGATCGCCGAAGCCGTCACGCCGGCGTACGCACGCTTCCGCGACTTCCTCGGCACCGAGTACATCCCCGGCGCGCGCGAGTCGATCGCCGCCAGCGCGCTGCCCGACGGCGCTGCCTACTATCAGCATCTCGTCGCGCGCTTCACGACCCTTCCGCTCACCGCCGATCAGGTCCACGAGATCGGTCTTGCCGAAGTGGCGAAGATTCGCGCCGAGATGGACACCGTGATGCGCAGCACCGGCTTCACCGGCGACTTCGCGGCGTTCCTCACGATGCTGCGGACAGACAGGCGGTTCTATCCCAAGACGGGCGAGGAACTGCTGAAGCAGGGCTCGTGGATCGCCAAGCGGATGGACGCGAAGTTGCCGTCGCTCTTCGGGCGCCTTCCGCGCCAGCCCTACGGCGTGGCGCCGGTGCCCGACTATCTCGCGCCGAAGTACACGGCTGGCAGGTACAGCGGCAACCCGCCCGACGGCACCGAGCCCGGCTACTACTGGCTCAACACGTACGCGCTCGAGACGCGCCCGCTCTACAACCTCGAAGCGCTCACGCTGCACGAGGCCGTGCCCGGACATCACCTGCAGATCGCACTCGCCAACGAGGCGACCGACATGCCGGCGTTCCGGCGCTACAGCTACATCTCCGCGTTCGGCGAAGGCTGGGGACTCTACTCCGAATGGCTCGGCATGGAAGCCGGCTTCTACACGGATCCCTACAGCAACTTCGGACGTCTCACGTACGCGATGTGGCGCGCGGCGCGGCTCGTCGTCGACACGGGACTGCACGTGAAGGGCTGGACGCGCCAACAGGCGATCGACTATCTGGCGGCCAACACGGCACTCTCGCTGCACGAGTGCACCACCGAGACCGATCGCTACATCTCGTGGCCGGGACAGGCGCTGTCGTACAAGATCGGCGAACTCAAGATCCGCGAACTGCGCGCGCGCGCCGAGGAGGCACTCGGCCCGGCATTCGATCGCCGGCGCTTCCACGACGCCGTGCTCGCCAACGGATCCGTGCCCCTGCCGGTTCTCGAACAGGAAATCGACGCGTTCATCGCGCGCGAGCGCGAAGTGGCCGAGAGCGCGCAGCAGGCCGCGCGCCAGTGACGATCTCAATCACGTAAATATCTACTGACGGCTCGCGAAGAAGCGGGTCACGTCCTCGGGGCGTCGCGTCACGGGGGCGGGAGGCAGCGCGTTCAGGAACCTTCGGCCGTAGCCCATCGACTGAAGCCGAGGATCGAGCAGCGCGATGACGCCGCGATCCTGCCGGTGGCGGATGAGGCGACCCGCGCCCTGGAGCAGCGTGAGGATCGCCAGCGGCACCTGGAAGCCGGCGAACGCGTCGATCCCCCGGCGCTGGAGCGATTCGATCCGCGCGGCGACGACGGGATCGCCCGGTGAGGCGAACGGGATCCTGTCGATCACCACGCAGCTCAACGCCTCGCCAACGACGTCGACGCCCTGCCAGAAGCTCGACGTGCCGAACAGCACCGCGTTCGGCGTGCGCCGGAACTGCTCGATCAGCACGCCCCGCGGCATCGTCCCCTGCACGAGCATCGGATAGGGGAGTCGCGTGGACAGCCGCGCGTGCGCGTCGCGCAGCGCGGCGTAACTCGTGAAGAGCAGGAACGCGCGGCCCTCGCTTGCGGTCAGCAGCCGCGCCGCCTCGTCGGCGAACGCCTCGGCGTACGCGGGCGTGCGTGGGTCGGGCATGCGTCGCGGGAGGTAGACGAGCGCCTGCGTGCGGTAGTCGAACTCCGACGGCACGCGCACTTCGAGCGACTCGCCCACGCCGAGCCTGGCCCGCATGTACGCAAACGATCCCCCGATCGACAGCGTGGCCGACGTCAGCACGAGCGACGGCAGCTTGTCGATGAGCACGTC
>CAYRAE010000310.1:2283-4905 GCA_964422175.1 uncultured Luteitalea sp.
GTCGAGGAAGAACGCGCGTGACGACACGCTGAGGGCCTCGATCGCGCGCGCGACGGCTTCGGCCTCCTCGCGCGGCACGAACAGTGGCGACGTCCTGATCGCCGCCGCGTCGGTGAACAGCTGCTCCACGCGATAGCTGCCGACGCTCAGGCCGAAGTACTGCGTGGCGACGTCTTCGAGCTGGTGCGCCTCGTCGACGATGCCCACCTGGCATTCGGGGATGACCGCGCCGAACGAGTGGCGGCGCACGGCAGCGTCGGCGCACAGCAGATGGTGGTTCACGATGACGAGGTCGGCGTCGGCGGCCTCCTGCCGCATGCGCGTCACGAAGCAGTCGTTGAAGCGCGGACACTCGCTGCCGAGGCAGTTCTCGGTCGTCGCGGCGATGCCGTGCCAGAAGGGCAGTTCCTCCGGCAGATCGGCGAGTTCCGCGCGATCGCCCGTCTGCGTGCGCGGCGCCCAGTGCTCGATGAGCGTCATCGCGACGCGCGTCTCATCGTCGCGCGGCCTGTCGTCGTGCAGCGCCTGCTCGAAGCGGTGGAGGCACAGGTAGTTGCCGCGCCCCTTCATGCACGCGGCGCGAAACGGTCCGAGCGCGCGCTGGAGGAGTGGTACGTCCTTGTCGATCAGTTGCTGCTGGAGATTGCGTGTGCCGGTGGACACCAGCACCTTCCGGCCCGAGAGCAGGGCCGGTACGAGATACGCGAGCGTCTTGCCGGTACCGGTGCCGGCCTCGGCCATGAGCACGCCGCCGTCGGAGACGACGCGGGCCACGGCGTCGGCCATCTGCTGCTGGCTCTGGCGCGGCTCGAACCCGTCGAGCACCGACGCCAGCGCGCCCCCGCTGCCGAGCACGCGCCGTACGCCGTCGATCAGGCCGGGGGCGGATACAGCGGGAACTCCCGGCACAGTTCTTCCACCTGGCCCTTGACGGAGGCCAGCACCGCCGTGTCGTCCGGAGCGCGCAGCGCCTCCGAGATGAGGTCGGCGATGCGATCCATCTCGGGCTCGGTCATGCCGCGCGTGGTGACGGCCGGCGTGCCGATCCTGATGCCCGACGCGACCATCGGCGGGTTCGTGTCGAACGGGATCGCGTTCTTGTTGACGGTGATGCCGGCGTGTCCGAGCGCGGCTTCCGCCTGCTTGCCGGTGATGCCCTTCGAGAACACGTCGACCAGCATCAGATGGTTGTCGGTGCCGCCGCTCACGAGCCGGAAGCCCTCGTCGTGCAGCGCCTGCGCCAGTCGACGCGCGTTGGCGGCGACCTGCGCCTGGTACGCGCGGAAGTTCGGCTCGAGCGCTTCGCGGAAGCACACGGCCTTGGCAGCGATGATGTGCATCAGCGGTCCACCCTGCACGCCGGGGAACACCGAGCGATCGATGTCCTTCGCGTACGCGGCACGCGACAGGATGAGGCCGCCGCGCGGCCCGCGCAGCGTCTTGTGCGTGGTGGTGGTGACGTAATCGCTGTGCGGCACCGGACTCGGATGGACGCCGCCCGCCACGAGGCCGGCGATGTGCGCCATGTCGGTGAGCATGCGCGCGCCGGTGTCGCGAGCCACCTTCCCGATGCGTTCGAAATCGATGACGCGTGGATACGCGCTCGCCCCGACGACGATCAGCTTCGGCGCGTGCTCGTGCGCGAGCCGCTCGAGTTCGTCGTAGTCGAGCCGCTCATCCTCCTGGCGCACGCCGTACGGGACGACCTTGTACAGCTTGCCGGAGAAGTTGAGCGGATGTCCGTGCGTGAGATGCCCGCCGTGCGCCAGGTTCATGCCGAGGATGGTGTCGCCCGGCTGCAGGTACGACAGCATCACGGCCATGTTGGCCTGCGCACCCGAGTGCGGCTGCACGTTGGCGTGCTCGGCGCCGAACAGCGCACCCGCGCGCTGGATCGCCAGCGTTTCGGCGACGTCCACGAACTCGCATCCGCCGTAGTACCGCTTGCCCGGGTATCCCTCGGCGTACTTGTTGGTCATCACCGAACCCGCGGCGGCCATCACGGCTGCGCTCGCGAAGTTCTCCGAGGCGATGAGCTCGAGGCCGAGGTTCTGGCGCGTGGTTTCGTCGGCGATGGCCCTGGCGACGTCGGGGTCGACATCGGCCAGCGTGCGCAGGATGTGGGGCGTGACGTGATACATGACGTTGGGCGGCGCGATGGTCAGGCGCGAGCGGGATCGTGAGCGATCGCGGCGATCTTCTCGACGCGGCGTTGGTGGCGACCGCCGGCGAACGGCGTATCGAGGAACGTGTCGACGACAGCGAGCGCAACGTCCTTCGCGACGACGCGCGCGCCGAGCGCGAGGATGTTGGCGTCGTTGTGTTCGCGCGCGAGCCGTGCCGTCTCGACGTCCTGCACGGGCGCCGCGCGCACGCCGTCGACCTTGTTCGCGGCGATGGCCATGCCGATGCCGGTGCCGCAGATGAGGATGCCGCGATCGGCGTCGCCGGTCGCGACGGCACGGGCGACGATGGTGGCGTAGTCGGGATAGTCGACGGACTCGGTGCCGTTCGTGCCGACGTCCGTCACCGCGATCCCGCGTGAATCGAGCAGGTTCCGGATCGCGTCCTTGAGCGCGACGCCCGCATGATCGGCCCCGAGCGCCACGCGCATAGACTGCG
>CAYRAE010000311.1:0-4903 GCA_964422175.1 uncultured Luteitalea sp.
TCGGCGCAGGCCCACCACGTTCAAGGAACTCCGGTGAAGATTCACGAGTATCAGGCAAAGGCCATCCTGGCCCGGCACGGCGTGCCGGTGCCGCGCGGGGAAGTCGCGTTCTCGGCCGAAGAGGCCGGCGCCATCGCCCGGCGCCTCGGCGGCGGCGTCACTGTCGTCAAGGCGCAGATTCATGCCGGCGGACGCGGCAAGGGCGGCGGCGTCAAGGTCGTCAAGGATGCGGCGGCTGCCGAGGACGCGGCGACGCGCATGATCGGCATGACGCTCGTCACGCACCAGACGGGGCCCGAAGGCCGGACCGTCGAGCGTCTCCTCGTCGAAGAGGGCGTGAAGATCGCCAAAGAGCTGTACCTCGGTCTGCTCGTCGATCGCGCGGCGGGATGCCCCGTGCTGATGGCGAGCAGCGAAGGCGGCATGGACATCGAGGAGGTCGCGGAGAAGAACCCCGACGCGATCAAGAAGGTGGCCATCAGCCCCATCACCGGGCTCACGGCCTTCCAGGCGCGGCAGCTCGCGTTCGGCATCGGCCTCGCGCCCGAGCACGTCAACAAGGCCGTGAAGGTGATGCAGCAGGTGTACGACGCGTTCGTCGCGACCGACGCCTCGCTCATCGAGATCAACCCGCTCATCGTCACCGAGGGCGGCGACGTCATCGCGCTCGACGCGAAGGTCACCTTCGACGACAACGCGCTGTACCGTCATCCCGAGTTCCGCGACCTGCGCGACCTGGCCGAGGAAGACCCGCTCGAGATCGAGGCCAGCAAGTTCTCGCTGAACTACATCCGCCTCGACGGCACGATCGGCTGCATGGTCAACGGTGCCGGCCTCGCGATGGCCACCATGGACATCATCAAGCTGGCGGGCGGGCAGCCGGCCAACTTCCTTGACGTGGGCGGCGGCGCCAACGCGGAGCAGATCAAGAATGCGTTCCGCATCCTGATGTCGGACACCAACGTGAAGGCCGTCCTCATCAACATCTTCGGCGGGATCCTGCGGTGCGACGTGCTGGCCGCCGGCGTCATCGCCGCCGTCACGGAGCTGGGCGTCCCCGTGCCGATCGTCATCCGCATGGAAGGCACCAACGTGGAGCAGGGCAAGGCCATGCTGCGCGAGAGCGGACTCAACTTCTCGACGGCCGACACGATGGGCGAGGCGGCCGACACCGTCGTCGCCCTCTCGCGCTAAAGGAACCCGGACACTGCCATGGCTGTACTGATCGACAAGTCCACCCGTCTCATCGTCCAGGGGCTGACAGGGCGCGAAGGTACCTTTCACGCCAAGGCCGCCGCGGCCTACGGCACCAACGTCGTCGGTGGCGTGACGCCCGGCAAGGGCGGTACCGAACACGAAGGGTTCCCCGTGTTCAATACCGTGGCCGACGCCGTCGCGAAGACCGGCGCGAACGCCTCGGTGATCTTCGTGCCGCCGCCGTTCGCGGCCGACGCCATCATGGAAGGCGCCGATGCGGGCCTCGACCTGATCGTGTGCATCACCGAAGGCATCCCGGTGCTCGACACGATGAAGGCGCTGCACTTCATGAAGGGGCGCAAGAGCCGCCTCATCGGCCCGAACTGTCCCGGTCTCATCACGGCGGGTCAGGCCAAGGCGGGGATCATCCCCGGGCACATCTGCACGGAAGGCCGCGTGGGAATCGTGTCCAAGAGCGGCACGCTCACCTACGAGGCGATCCACCAGCTCTCCAAGCTCGGATTGGGCCAGACCACCTGCATCGGCATCGGTGGCGATCCGCTCATCGGCACGTCGTTCATCGACGCGCTGGAGCTGTTTGCCGGCGACGACCAGACCGAGGCGGTCGTGATGATCGGCGAGATCGGCGGGTCGGCCGAGCAGGAAGCCGCCGCCTGGATTCAGGCCAACTTCAGCAAGCCGGTCGTCGGCTTCATCGCCGGCCAGACGGCGCCTCCGGGCCGCCGCATGGGTCACGCGGGCGCGATCATCTCGGGCGGCAAGGGGACGGCCGACGAGAAGATGGCCGCGCTGGCCGCCGCCGGCGTCACCGTGGTGAAGAGCCCCGCCGACATCGGCGCGGCCATCGCCAGCCGGCTGTAATGCCGCGATGCCGGAATGCCGCAATGCGGGCTGACGAACGGGTTGACACCCGTTCGCTCCAGAACTGACATTCGGCATTCGGCCTTACCCCCGGGGCACACCATGCAGCGCGTTCGGCTGACGGCCTGGCACTACCTGTCGTAGGGGGAGCCTGGCCGCCGTGTGTCGAACGCGCGTGCTATGATTGCCCGGTTGGGCAGGCACCGCGCACGGCGTGTGGCGGCTGTCCTCCCCATTTCGAGGCAGATCTCCATGACTTCCTCCGACCTGCCGGACGTCCCGGCAGCCGTCCAGACGCCCGCGCGCGTCAACGACTTCAGCATCCAGGTCGCCACGGTCAACGGATCAGGTAGCCAGACCGCCAACATGGTGCTCCTCCGCTCCATCTTCCAGATGGGCGTGCCGGTGTCCGGCAAGAATCTCTTCCCCTCCAACATCGCCGGCCTGCCGACCTGGTACACCATCAGGGCGAACGCGCACGGGTACATCGCACGCAAGAAGGAGATCGACTTCCTCGTCGCGATGAATCCCGAAACGGCGCGCGAGGACGTGCTGTCGCTCGAGCCCGGGTGCGCGGTCGTGTACGACGAGTCGCTGAAGCTCGATCAGGTGCGCAGCGACCTGACGTTCTTCCCGGTGCCGTTCGACAAGATCGTCGCCGAGGTGTGTCCCGACGCGCGCCTGCGCCGCCTCGTGCGCAACATGATTTATGACGGCGTGCTGGCACGCCTGCTGTCGATCGATCTCGCGGAGATGGACGCCGCGCTCACGCGGATGCTGAAGAAGAAGGCGCGCGCGCTGACGCTCAATCAGGCGGCGCTGCAGGCCGGCTTCGCGTATGCGGACACGCAGTTCGCGGATCGCGCCGTGGCCCTCCGTGTCGAGCGCATGTCCGCGACCAACGGGCTGATCCTGATGGACGGCAACCAGGCCGCGGCCCTCGGCTGTCTGATGGCCGGCGTGACGGTGGTGTCGTGGTATCCCATCACGCCGTCCTCGTCGTTGTGCGAGACGCTCATCGACTACCTGCGCAAGTACCGCATGGACCCCGACACGGGACAGGCGACGTTCGCCGTGGTGCAGGCCGAAGACGAGATCGCCGCGCTCGGCATGGTCGTGGGTGCCTCGTGGGCGGGCGCGCGGTCGATGACATCGACGTCTGGCCCCGGCATCTCGCTGATGGCGGAGTTCACGGGCCTGGCGTATTACGCCGAGCTGCCGGCCGTGATCTTCGACGTGCAACGCGTCGGGCCGTCGACGGGACTGCCGACCCGCACGGCCCAGGGCGACATCGCGTTTGCCGCAGGCCTGTCGCACGGCGACACGCGTCACATCCTGTTGCTGCCCGCATCGGTGAGCGAGTGCTATCAGATGGGCACGCAGGCCTTCGATCTCGCCGAGCGCTTCCAGACGCCCGTCTTCGTGATGAGCGATCTCGATCTCGGCATGAACACCTGGATGTCCGAGCCGTTCCCGTACCCGGACGCCGACTTCGATCGCGGCAAGGTGCTCACGCCGGAGGCGCTGCAGGCCATCGGCGAATGGGGCCGCTACAAGGACGTCGACGGCGACGGGATTCCATACCGCACGCTCCCGGGGCAGTTCGGCCCGTCGTTCTTCACCCGCGGCTCGGGTCACAACGCCAAGGCCCAGTACAGCGAGCGGACCGACGACTACACCGACAACGTGGATCGCCTGCTGCGCAAGTTCGACACCGCGCGGACGGCAGTCCCGGCACCGGAGCTCGACGCCCGCGTCGGCGCGCGCGTCGGTCTCATCGCCTACGGCACGTCGCACTGGGCCGTGGCCGAGAGCCGCGATCAATTGCGCGACGAACTGCACCTCGACACGTCGTACCTGCGGCTGCGTGCGTATCCCTTCACTGCGGATCTCGGCGCGTTCATCGATGCGCACGACAGGGTCTACGTGATCGAGCAGAACCGCGACGCGCAGATGCTGGGGCTGATGCGCCTCGAGCTCTCGGGCCACCAGATCGGCAAGTTGCGCAGCGTGCGTCACTACAACGGGCTGCCGATCGACGCCCGCTCCATCACCGACGAGATCCGCGCGCACGAAGCGCGCGAGGCCCTGCCGCCCGAGACGTCGCCCGAAGACGCCATCGTCGGGGCAGAGGAGGCCGTCTAGCCGTGTCCACGCCAGCCGTTCCGACGCCGCCGAAGAAGGTCAACCGCATCAACCTCGAACCCGCCGCCTACCGCGGCGCGAAGACGACGCTGTGCGCCGGGTGCGGCCACAACGCAATCAGCGAACGCATCATCGACGCGTTCTACGAGATGGGCGTCGAGCCCACGCGCGTGCTCAAGCTGTCGGGCATCGGCTGTTCGAGCAAGAGCCCCGCGTACTTCCTGAGCCCCGCGCACGGCTTCAACTCCGTCCACGGCCGCATGCCGTCGGTGGCCACCGGCGCACTCCTCGCCAACAGGACGATGCTGGGGATCGGCGTGAGTGGCGACGGCGACACCGGGGCGATCGGCATCGGCCAGTTCGTCCACCTGATGCGCCGCAACCTGCCGCTCATCTACGTGGTGGAGGACAACGGCTGCTACGGCCTCACGAAGGGCCAGTTCTCGCCGACGGCCGACCTCGGGAGCACGCTCAAGAACGGCGTGGTCAACGACCTGCCGCCCATCGACATCTGCGCGCTGGCCATCGAGCTCGGCGCCACGTTCGTGGCGCGGTCGTTCTCGGGCGACAAGAAGCAGCTGCTCTCGATCCTGAAGGCCGCGATCGCGCACAAGGGCACGTCGCTCATCGACGTCATCTCGCCGTGCGTCACGTTCAACGACCACGAGGGATCGACCAA
>CAYRAE010000312.1:0-4877 GCA_964422175.1 uncultured Luteitalea sp.
TGCGTGCTCGCGGCGGCGATCACGTTCCCGCTCGTCTGGGGCTGGGTCCACTTCGAGACGGTACCCGGCCATCTGGACATGTATCGCACGTTCGTCTTCGGCGTGCCCGTCCAGGACTTCCCGGTGGAGTCGACGCTCGCGTTCGTGATCTTCCACGGTCTCGTGTGGTCGTCGTTCCTCGTGATCGGCGGCGTGATGCTGGCGTTCAGGCGCCGCATGATCGATCACGGCGCCGTGGCCGTGCAGCAGTTCGGCCAGGACATCCTGCCGCTGTTGTTGCTGTTCGCGATCAGCATCACGGGCCTGATGCTCACCGCCAGCTACACGTGGATGAGCGGGTACGCGTACGAGTTCCTCGCCATCCTCCACGCCGTGACGGTGATCGTCACGCTGCTGTGGCTGCCGTTCGGCAAGCTGTTCCACGTCTTCCAGCGCCCGGCGCAACTCGGGGTCGGCTTCTACAAGGATGCCGGCCGGCGCGGCGAGCAGGCGCAGTGCCAGCGATGCCGGCAGCCCTTCGCGTCGCTGACGATGGTGCGCGATCTCGCCATCGTCGAACGCGAGCTCGGGTTTCGTTACGAGATGCCTGGCGGATCGCATTACCAGGACGTCTGTCCGAAATGTCGCCGGGCGCTCTTCGGTCTGGCACAGGGTGCGCTGTGGCGCACGTATCTCAACGACCGCGGGACGCGGGAAGGAGCGTAGGACGTCGTGGCGGAGCTTCCTGTCGATCCCCTGCAGATCATCAACGGTTTCGGCCCGCATCTGTCGTCGATGGCCGGTACCCGGCTGTCGACGAGTCTCGAGCCTGACCGGATCGTGAAGACGCACTGCTGCTTCTGCGGACAGCAGTGCGGCATCCAGTTGAAGGTGCGCGACAACGAGGTGATCGGGTTCGAGCCGTGGGAGGAGTTCCCGTTCAATCGCGGGATGCTGTGCCCGAAAGGCGTCAAGCGCTACCTGCAGGGGTCGCACCCCGATCGCCTGACCACCGCGCTGCGCCGCGATCCCTCGTCGAGCACGGGGTTCAGTCCGATGCCGTACGCGGAGGCCATCCGGCGCGTGGCGACCGAGATCGGCCGGATTCAGTCGGAGTACGGGGCCGGGGCCGTGGCTGTGCTCGGCGGCGCGAGTCTCACGACCGAGAAGACGTATCTGCTCGGCAAGTTCGCACGTGTGTGCCTGAAGACGCCGTTCATCGACTACAACGGCCGGCTGTGCATGGTGAGCGCCGGGGCTGCGAACAAGAAGGCCTTCGGCATCGATCGCGTCACGAGCCCGTGGGCCGACATGATCGGCACCGAGGTGATCTGGGTGGCCGGCTCGAACGTGGCCGAGTGCTCGCCGATCACCACGAACTACCTGTGGCAGGCGCGCGAGCAGGGTGCGCGCATCATCATCCAGGATCCGCGCATCACGCCGGTGGCACGCACGTGCGACCTCTACCTGCCCGTCAAGCCGGGGCGTGATGCGGCGCTCTTCGCCGGCGTGCTGCAGATCATGATCGAGCGCGACTGGCTCGATCACGCGTTCATCGCCGCACACACGACAGGCTTCGACGATGTGGCGGCCTACTGTCGCGACTGGACGCTGGCGCGCACGGCCGATGTGACGGGCGTACCGCAGCGCGCGCTGCTGCAGGCCGCCGAGTGGTGGGGCACCGCCACGAGCAGCTTCCTGCTCCACGCCCGCGGCATCGAGCATCACTCCAACGGCGTGCAGAACGCACTCGGCGCCATCAATCTGGTGCTCGCATCAGGACGCATCGGCACGCCACAGAGCGGCTACGGCACCATCGTCGGCCAGGCCAACGGCCAGGGCGGGCGCGAGCACGGCCAGAAGTGCGATCAGCTTCCCGGCTGGCGCGACATCAGCAATCCGGATCATCGTCGTTACATCGCCGGTGTCTGGGGCATCGACGAGCCGGATCTGCCCGGCCCCGGCGTCGACGCCTATGAGCTGTTCCGGAAGATCGATCGCGGCGAGATCAAGGCGCTGTTGTCGATCTGTTTCAACCCGAAGGTCTCGCTGCCCGACAACGCGTTCGTGACGCGATGCCTCGAGAAGCTCGAGTTCTACAGCGCGATCGACTTCTTCCTGAACGACACCGCCTGGCATGCCGACGTGGTGCTGCCCGGCAGTCTCCAGGAGGAAGATGAAGGCACCGTCACGCAGGTCGAGGGACGGATCATCAGGATCAACAAGGCTGTCGACTGCCCGGGTGACGCGCGTGAGGACTGGCGCGTCATCCAGGACATCGCCGCCGCGCTCGGCAGGCCGCATGGCTTCACGTTCGCCAACCCGCGCGAGATCTTCGAGGAACTGCGCGTCGCCAGTCGGGGCGGCGTTGCCGACTACTCAGGCGTGACGTACGAGAAGATCGACAGGCAGTTCGGCGTCTTCTGGCCGTGCTACAGCGAGGATCCGCAGACGGGACAGCCGATCGATCACCCGGGGACGCCGCGCCTGTTCGAGCGAGGCAGCTACAACCCGGTGGCCAGGGGCGCCGGACCATTCTATTTCCCCGACGGCCGCGCGCGCTTCAACGTCGCCGACCATCGGGATCCCGTCGACGATGCCGGCGGTGAGTTCCCCATTCATCTGACGACAGGACGCGTGATCAGCCAGTTCCTGTCGGGCGCGCAGACGCGCCGGATCGGGCCGCTGGTGCGTCAGTACCCCGAGCCGCGCATCGAGATGCATCCTCGGCTGGCTGCCAGGCTCGGCATCGCGGATGGCGACTGGGCCACGGCCGAGACGCGCCGCGGCGCGATCACGCTGCGCGCGCAGGTCGTCACCACGATTCGTCCGGACACGATCTTCATCCCCTACCACTGGCCGGGCCGCAAGAGCGCCAATCAGCTCACGGTGGCCGCGCAGGATCCGATCAGTCGCATTCCTCAATACAAGGTGTGTGGCTGTCGGGTCAG
Source organism: uncultured Luteitalea sp. (assembly GCA_964422175.1). GTDB lineage: Bacteria > Acidobacteriota > Vicinamibacteria > Vicinamibacterales > Vicinamibacteraceae > Luteitalea. The sequence goes on from CAYRAE010000312.1 coordinate 2,931, forward strand.
GCGAGCCGACGGACCACCGGACTACGCCTCGACGCTGGAGCCGCAGCAGTAGCTGCACTGACGCCATGGCCAAGCCCGATCAACTCGAATTCTTCGTCGATCCCAACCGCTGCATCGGCTGCCAGTCCTGCGTCCAGGCGTGCTCGGAATGCGACACGCATCGCGGCGAGTCGATGATTCACCTCGAGTACGTCAGTCGGGCGGAGAGCGTGCAGACGGTGCCCGTGGTCTGCATGCACTGCGAGCAGCCGACGTGCGCGGAAGTCTGTCCGGCCGATGCGATCAAGCGGACCGAGGACGGCGTGGTCCAGTCGGCGCGCAAGCCGCGCTGCATCGCCTGCGGCAACTGCGTCGTCGCGTGTCCGTTCGGCGTACCGGAGGTCTACGAAGACCGGAAGATCATGATGAAGTGCGACATGTGCTACGACCGCACCAGCGTCGGCAAGAAGCCCATGTGCGCGACGGTGTGTCCGAGCCAGGCACTGTTTTTCGGCACGCGCGAGCAGATCGCGCAGCTCCGCCCGCTCTCGGCCCCCGTCAACACGTTCCAGTTCGGCGACCAGACGATCACGACGCGCGTGCGCGTCATGGTGCCACGTGCCGTAGCGGTGCGCGCGCCGCATGTCGACGTCGTGGCCGCGATGGACGATCGCCCGCACAGTCGGGCGGTCACGCTGAAGATGGCGAGTCCGGACCCGGTATCCGACGCGGCGCCGCTCGATGTCGATCCCTTCGCCGAGGTCGAGGTCTGACATGGCGGATGTGGAGCGCAGTGCCTGTCCCGATCCGCAGGGCATGCCGCGGCACGTCGAGACGGCATCGTTCGGGCACGACCAGATCAGCATCGCCCCCGACTTCACGCCGCCCGGTGCCCAGCCGGCGTGGCGTCAGGACTTTCCCATCGACTGGCCGCAGGACCTCTATGTGGAGCGCCGTGACTTCCTCAGGTTCATGGTGCTCACGAGCGCGGCGTTCACCACCGGCCAGGCGTGGATTGCCGTGCAGAACTGGTACCGCCGTCATCGCGGTCGGCCGCCGGTCCAGCGCATTGCGTCGCTTGCCGACGTACCGGTAGGAGGCAGTCTCGTCTTCCGGTATCCGGATGAACACGAGCCCTGTCTGCTGGTACGGCTCTCGGTGGAGGAGTTCGTGGCGTTCAACCAGAAGTGCACGCATCTGTCGTGCGCGGTGGTCCCGCGGCCTGCCGAGAACAGCCTATTCTGTCCCTGTCACAACGGTCGCTTCGATCTGCGGACCGGCGCGCCCATCGCGGGCCCGCCGAAGCGGCCGCTCACGCGGATCGTGCTGGAGCGTCGCGGTTCGGACATCTACGCGGTCGGCGTCGAGGCGCGCACGACATGACGCGTCACAGACCCGCGTTCAGCCGCGCCCAGCGGACGACGATCGTCCACGGGATGCTGGGGTTCGTGCTCATCGTGGTCATCCTGCAGCTCTGGCTGCTGACGGCGACGATGAATGCATGGCTCGGTGGAGACGAATCACTCGTGTGGCCGGGACTGGCCGTCAGCGCAGGCGGGCTCGCGCTGAACGTCGGGTTGCTGGCTTATCTCCGCCGCATCGAGCGCGCCAGCCATCGTTCCTGACGCGCGCAGCCATAAGCGGGCCGGGCTAGCCCGGCCCTACCCGTCTTTTCCCTTTTGCCCTTTCCCGTAAGCCGTAAGCCCTAAGCCCTAAGCCGTAAGCCGCAAGCCGCAAGCCGCAAGCCGTGAGCCCCGCTCACGTGCCGATGAACCGATAGCCGAGACCCACGACGGTCTCGATGCGCTCACCGGCCGCGCCGAGCTTGGCGCGGAGGCGGCCGATGTGGACGTCCACCGATCGCGTTTCGATCGTGTGGTCGTAGCCCCAGACGCGTTCGAGCAGACGATCGCGCGAGAGGACGCGGTTGCGGTGTTCGATCAGGCACTGGAGCAGCTCGAACTCGCG
>CAYRAE010000313.1:0-4869 GCA_964422175.1 uncultured Luteitalea sp.
AGGACGGACAGTCACGGTGACGCCCGCGCGAGTCGCGATGGCGTCGAGTTCACGCATCGCCCCGCCGAAGTCGTGGGCAGACGCACGCTCACGCTGCCCGTGGCGGTGACGGCCCGAACCGGCCTGGCGACGGTCGCCACGCCGCCGCACACGCTCGCGTCGAGTCAGTACGCCGCGCTCGCGATCGTCGACGGGACGGATACCGTCGCGCTGCGTGCGGTGGGCGCACCGGGGCCCGGCCTGCCCATCTCGCTCCTGCGCCATCCCGCATGGCGGCAGGTGGCGCTCGGCGGCGCGCCGTCCTGCGTCGACGCGTCGCACGGCTGGACGCGCGTCCCGCTGCACGCGTATCGCATCGGTCTGCCTGTGGTCGGCGCGTCGTCGCGACGACCGCTCCTGCTGTACCTGGCGTCGGCGGAACCGCCGGCGGTGACGGTGTCGGGGTTCTCGTCGCAACAGCCTGCCGGCACCTGGATCGCCGACACGTTCGACACGCAGCACGACGATGACGTACGGCGTTTGCGAGAGGTGCAGACCGAGGATGGCGTTTCCGAGACAGCGCCAGCAGGTCGCTGGATCACGCGCGTACGCGTGGGGCCGCGCACGGCGCAATCGGCGCGCCGGATCGTCGTGACGGCCGGTGTAGCTCCCGACGCGTGGCTCGTGCGCCTTCCCGCACCCGGCCACCATCCCGAGACGCGACTCGTGTGCGCCACCGCCGCCCCCGGCGACAGGCTGCTGCTCGGACACTATGGCGCCGTCGACGACCGCACCGCGCGCGAGATCGTCGTGTGGGCTGCCGAAGGCTGGCACGGCGCCGAACGCGTGCAGGGACAGACGTTCCAGTGGACGGCGCGCACCGACGCCGTGGCGGTGTTCCGTCTGCCGCGACAGATGCCCGTCACGCTCACGCTCGACGTCACTGGTGCACATCTCCCGACAGGCGCTCAGCCCGTGACGGTGCGCCTCAACGGGCAGGTCCTGCGGACCGATTGGGACGGCGCGGCAGAGGTGGCTCTGCCGATCGAGGCATTGCGGGCCGGTGAGAACACCCTGACGCTGTCGGTCGGGGCTGTCGTGCAACCTCCAGGCGATGCGCGGGCCCTCGGCATACTCGTCCGTCAACTGCGCGTGATTTCCTGATCCTTCGGCTACGATGTCTGTCGTGTCTTCGCTTCCGTCTCTCGACGTGCGTCCTTCCGTGATCGGCTCGACCATCCTCATCACCGGCTCCATCGACACTGGCGAGGATCTCGAGATCCACGGGACGGTCCGTGGGCAGATCGCGGTGCCGGACCACTGCGTGCGTCTGGAGGCGGAGTCGCGCGTGGAGGCCGACGTGCTCGCGCGCGACCTCACGGTGTTCGGGCAGGCGCGCGGCAAGCTGACGGGGACCGAGATCGTCGACATCCGCGCCGGCGCGCGCGTCGACGGACAGATCGCCGCGCCGCGCGTGGCGCTCGACGAGGGGGCGGTGGTCAACGCGCGCGTGGAGACGCGCAGCGTCGACGCCGCGGTGCGCGTCGCGCAGTACCGCAAGCAGCGCTGACGCGCTGTGCCCTATCATGTCCAGATGACCACGGTCTCCCCGCGTGCCCTCCCGGGTACCAGCGCCACTGATGCCTGGACCGTCGCCGACGCGACGGAACTGTACGACATCGATCGGTGGGGCAACGGCTACTTCTCGATCGGCGAGAACGGACACGTCCTCGTCCATCCGACGAAGGAACGATCGCGGGCGATCGACCTGAAGGAATTGATGGACCGCCTGCAGATGCGCGGCATCACGCTGCCCATCCTGGTGCGCTTCCCGGACATCCTCCGGCACCGGCTCGGCGACATCCACGGCGCCTTCCAGGCCGCGATCCAGCAGCACCAGTACACGGGACGCTATGCGTGCGTGTACCCGATCAAGGTCAATCAGCAGCGCCAGGTGGTCGAAGAGGTGCTGGAGTTCGGACGGCCGTACGGCTTCGGTATCGAGGCCGGCAGCAAGCCCGAACTGATGGCCGTGGCGGCGCTCGCGTCCAACGACACGCCGATCATCTGCAACGGCTTCAAGGACGCCGAGTTCATCGAGATGGCGATGCTCGCCCAGAAAATCGGGCGCAACATCATCCCCGTCGTCGAGAAGTACACCGAGCTGGGGTTGATCCTGGAGTACGCCGAGAAGGTCGGCGTGCGTCCGCAGATCGGGTTCCGCGTGAAGCTGGCCGCGCGCGGGTCGGGTCGCTGGCAGAGCTCGGGCGGGTACCGCTCGAAGTTCGGGCTCACGGTCACCGAGATCATGCGCGGCTTCGAGGAACTGCGATCGCGCGGGATGGAGGACTGCTTCAAGCTGCTCCACTTCCATCTCGGCAGCCAGATCCCCAACATCCGGATCGTCAAGGGCGCGCTCGTCGAAGCGGCGCGCATCTACTGCGAACTGTCCAAGGCGGGTGCCGGTCTCGAGTACATGGACGTCGGTGGTGGTCTCGGCGTGGACTACGACGGCTCGCAGACCAACTTCGAGTCGAGCATGAACTACACGCTGCAGGAGTACGCCAACGACGTGGTGTACCACCTGCAGCAGGTGTGCGACGAGACGGGCGTGGCGCACCCCACGATCGTGTCGGAGAGCGGCCGCGCCATCGCGGCGTACCACAGCCTGCTCGTCTTCAACGTGCTCGGCGTGTCGGAGTTCGGCGAGGAGCACGTCCCGACGGAGATCAGCGACGACCTCGAACAGCCCGTCAACGACCTGATCGAAACGCTGCGCAACCTCACCGCACGCAACTCGCTCGAGAGTTACCACGACGCGCAGGCCGCGCTCGACATGGCGATGAACCTGTTCTCGGCCGGCTATCTCACGCTCGCGCAGCGGTGCCATGCCGAGAACCTGTACTGGCACATCTGCGTGAAGCTGCAGAAGCTGGTCTCCGGACTCGATCACGTCCCTGAAGATCTCCAGTCGCTCGACGAGTTGCTCTCGGACACGTACTTCTGCAACTTCTCGCTGTTCCAGTCGATCCCCGACAGCTGGGCGATCGGGCAGCTCTTCCCCGTCATGCCGATCCACCGTCTCGGTGAACGGCCCACGCAGCACGCCGTGCTCGGCGACATCACGTGCGACTCGGACGGCAAGATCGATCAGTTCATCGATCGCCGCGACGTGAAGAAGACGCTCGCCCTGCACACGATCAAGGACGAGCCGTACCTGCTCGGCGTGTTCATGGTCGGCGCCTACCAGGAGATCCTGGGCGACCTCCACAATCTGTTCGGCGACACGCATGCCGTGCACGTCAGCCTGAACGACAAGGAGGAAGTGGTGCTCGACGCCGTGATCAAGGGCGACACGGTGAAGGAAGTGCTCGACTACGTGGAGTTCGACGTCGAGCACCTGGTGGCGAAGATGCGGATGGACGTCGAGGCCGCGGTCCGCGCCGGCCGCCTCGACTACCTCGAATCAGGCCGCCTGCTGCGCTTCTACGAAGAAGGGCTGCACGGCTACACCTACCTCGAAGACCCGAACGACCCCCGCTGACGCGGAGTCGAGGGCCGGGCTCAGAGAGCCGGCCGTACCAAGGACCACGGTCGGTAGGGCCGGCTCTCCGAGCCCGGCCCATCCCCGCACGCGGTCCGGTGGTCAGGCGCGGGCGGGTGGGCGTGGTCCGCGCGGCGGGCGGGGGCCGCGGCGTTCGCCGCCGCGGTCGTTGCGATCGTCGCGCGGGTCGTCGAAGCGGCGGCATGCCGCGGCGAAGCGCCGCTCCAGTTCCGCGACATCGTCGCCGCTCACCGGTCCGAGCCGGCTCCATGCCTGACGCGCCACGCGCACGGACTCTTGAGCCGCGCGACGCTTCGTCTGCTCGTCCACACGCCCGCCGATCGTGTTGGAGGCGAGCGCCTCCTTCAGCATCGTGGCGAGTGCCGCGGCCGGCGCGGCCTGCACGGCCGCCTGATGGGTGGTCTGCGACGACGACCCGAGCTGCTCCACCTGCTGCACGAGCTCCTGCATGCGTGCGCGGGTGGTCTCGGGATCGAGCGACGATCGGCGGACCGTGTCGGGATGTCGATCGACAAGCAGCTGCGCCGCCGTCGCGAATCGCTCCTGCATCGGTTTCACGATGTCGCGCGGCAGCGGCGGCCCCACGCGCCACGCCTGCCACGCCTGTTCGGCGCGCGCGAGTGTCGTTGCGCCGTCGAGTGACTCGTCCTGGCCTGACGCGAGCGCCTCGAAATCGGTCAGCGCCTGCTCACGCGTCACGCGGCGGCTGTCGAACTCCGCCGTGTGGCGGTTCTTGTAGCGCTCGAAGAAGCGATCGCAGGCGGCGCGGAACTTCTGCCACAACTGTTCCGACTTCTGCCGCTTGACGGGCCCGCTCGCCTTCCACTCGGCCTGGAGCGCCTTGATCGTCTCGACGCCCGCCTGCCAGTCGGTGGTCTCGGCCACGGCCTCGGCCTTCGCGATCAGATCTTCCTTCACCGCCTGGTTCGCGCTCCACACATCCTTGCGCTGGTTCAGGTCCTCCTTGCGACGCGTGAAGAACCGATCGCACGCCGCGCGGAACCTGTTGGTGACGGCCTTCCCCTGTTCGCCGCGCGTGGCGTGCCCCAGCGCGTTCCACCGCTGCTGCAGCGCCTTGAGGGCGTCGGCCGTCTTGAGCCACTCGCTGGACTCGGACAGCGCCTCTGCCTGCTCGGCCAGTTGCGTCTTCTCGGCCAGCACCGCGGCGTCCTCGACGGCACGGTGCGCGAAGTGTCCGTCCACGCGCACCTGCGCCGCGTCGGCACCCGCCTTGAAGCGCTGCCACAGCGCGTCGCCTTCGGCTCCACGCGGCCCCGCACTCGCCTGCTTCCAGTCCTGCCGCAGATCCTTCAGGCGCCTGGCGA
>CAYRAE010000314.1:0-4850 GCA_964422175.1 uncultured Luteitalea sp.
CGAGCAGACGCTTGAGGCGCTGCTCACGCTCTTCCATGGGCACGAGCTCGACTTCCGCGGCGGCCAGATGACGATCGGCGGGCACGAGGTGCAGGTTGTCGACAGCGGTCTGGAGGATGGACAGTTCCGCATCGCCTACGAGGGCTTCGTAGACCGTCTGTCCGGTGCCTGACTTCTGGCCGAGGCCGCTCGTGAGGTTTCCCTGGGGATCCATGTCGACCACGAGCACGCGCTGATCCGCCATCGCGAGCGACGCCGCGAGATTGATCGTGGTCGTGGTCTTCCCCACGCCACCCTTCTGATTCGATACAGCGATGATCTTGCTCATGGGCGGGAAAGATCAGGGTAGCACACGCCTACACGCCTTTGGATCTCCAGTGTTCCACGTGGAACACTGGGATCATTCAAGCGCAGATTGTTCCACCAAGCGCAGATTGTTCCACGTGGAACGTTCGGTGGGGGGCCCCTGGCGTAGGGGCCTGGCAAGTCCGGCCCTACGTGGCGGTGAGGACCACCAGGCGACTCTGTAGGGGCGACACATGCGTCTCGCCAAGGGCATGAGACCCGAGAAGGGGGCGATCTCTGGCAAGCGTCAGCCCTGCTGGGATTGCCGGCAGCGGCTGGTCGCGGCCCAGAAACCATAGCTGCTGCCCCCCTGGCCTCAACGCGTCGCGGAACAGCTCGAGCTGGGCCTTTTCGGCGCGCACGGCACGGATGGAGATGACATCCACCTGGCCACGAACCAGCGGATCGTCCAACGCCTGCTCGAATCGCGACGTGACAACGCGGCAGGACGCCAGCCCCAGATGCCTCACGCCCTCCCTCAGGAACACGGACTTCCGTGTCTTGACCTCCACCATGGTGAGGGAAAGGTCCGGCCGGGCGATCTTCAGCGGAATTGCGGGTGAGCCACCGCCGGATCCGATGTCGATGAGACTCCTGGCAGCGGGATCGATCTCCGCAGCGGCCAGAGTCGGCTCCACGAGCAGCCGATCCATCGCCTCGTCGGGATCGTCGAGCGCCGTCAGGTTCATTCGCCTGTTCCAGCGTTCCAGCAGGCCCAGATAGGCGAGGAGTTGGTCTATCTGCGCGTCAGACGCGGGCGCGCCGGCCAGTTCGAGACGTTGTTCCAGTCGTGGACGATCGCTCGCCCAATCTATCTCAGCTCCCATGTTCAGCGGACGTTGTGCGCCTGGCGAGGGCGGCGCTGATGAGGGCCAGGGCGGCTGGCGTCACGCCGGGAATGCGGCCGGCCGAGGCGACGGTCGGCGGCCTGGCCTCGGACAGTCGCTGCTGCAACTCCGCCGACAGCCCTGCCAGCCCCTCGAACGCGAATCCGGCAGGCACGCGCTGCGCCGCGTACCGCTCGGCACGCTGGACTTCCCTGTCCTCGCGCCTCAGATACCCAACATATCGACAGTCCGCGTCGAGCGTCGCAATATCTAGCGATGGGGCGAGCGGGTCGAGCGCCAAGTCGAGGCCAGGCTCTCGCCTCACCAGCTCAGACAACCTGACCACCGGGTTCCGCAACGCCTCCGCCGCCGGCACGCGGTCACCAGACGATATCCTCACGAGCGTGGATTGCAGGATCTCTTCGTTTCGCGCGTACCTGGCGCGACGAGCATGGAACCGATCCCACCGTTCGTCTGTCACGGTCCCGATCTCGCGCCCTTTCGGCGTGAGGCGCAGATCCGCGTTGTCGATCCGCAGCCGCAACCGGTGTTCGGCCCGCGAGGTGAACATCCTGTATGGCTCCAGGCACCCGCGCGTGACGAGGTCGTCCACGAGGATCCCGATGTAGCTCTCGTGCCGCTCCAGCACGACAGGATCCCCCCCTCCGGCACGCCTGGCGGCGTTCACGCCAGCGATCCAGCCTTGCGCGGCGGCCTCTTCGTAGCCGGACGTACCATTGATCTGACCAGCAAGATAGAGCCCTGCCGTCGATCTGGCCTCCAATGTATGGTGTAGCGCCGTCGGCTGAACGAAGTCGTACTCGACGGCGTAGCCGGGCCTCATCAGCTCCGCACGCGACAATCCCGGCAGTGCCCGCACGATGGCCTCCTGGACCTCCGCCGGGAGACTCATCGAGTACCCGTTGATGTAGACCTCGTCCACATCGAGTCCCTCGGGCTCCAGGAAGAGCTGGTGAGCTTCCTTGTCCGGGAAGCGCATCACCTTGTCTTCCAGTGACGGACAGTACCGCGGGCCGATGCCCGTGATCTGACCGTTGTACAGCGGCGACGCGGCGATGTGCTCGCGCACCAGCGCGTGCACGCGCGCCGTCGTCCTGGCTGTGTGGCAGTGGATCTGCCGCAGCGGCAGCTCTGTCGTCATGAACGACAGCGGCACCGGTTCGGCGTCGCCAGGCTGCTCCTGGAGTGCATCGAAGTCGATCGACCGCCGGTGCACGCGCGGCGGCGTTCCCGTCTTGAGGCGACCGACGGGCAACCCGAGGGATCGAATCGACTCCGCCAGCGACACGGCGGCCGGCTCGTCGAACCTGCCGGCGCGTCGCTGCACGGGGCCGATGTGGATCAATCCGTCGAGGAACGTCCCTGTCGTCACCACCACCTGCCGGGCGACGATCTCGTCGCCCCCATCCAGGCGCACGCCCCGAACGGCACCGCCCTCCACGATGAGGGTCGAGACCTGCCCGGAGACCAGCGCAATCGACGGTTCGCGCTCGAGGGCCGCGCGGACCCACGCCGCGTAGCGCTGCTTGTCGGCCTGCGCACGTGGCGACCACACGGCGGGGCCGCGGCTCCGATTCAGCAGTCGGAACTGGATGCCGGTGGCGTCGATCGCCTGCCCCATCAGGCCGCCGAGCGCGTCGATCTCGCGCACGAGATGACCCTTCGCCGTCCCGCCGATCGCCGGATTGCACGGCATCTGGCCGATCGTCTCCGGCGACAACGTGCACACCGCGACAGACGCGCCGAGGCGCGACGCGGCCCACGCGGCCTCGATGCCCGCGTGGCCGGCACCGATCACGATGACGTCAGCGTGTGGCGGCGACATCCCGAATAGTAAAGTCTCTACTTACCAATACAGAACGACGAGAAGATCGTCTCGAGCACATCGTCCGGCGTCTCCACGCCGCGCAGATCCCCGAGCGCCGCGAGCGCGTCGTGGAGGTCGACAAGAATGTACTCCTCCGACCCCTCGTCGACGGCCGTCGCGCGTGCGCGCGCCAGCGCATCGGCGCACGCCGTCAACAGCGAACGATGCCGCGCGCGCGTCAGGATCGCCCCGTCCCACCGCACCTGACCGAGCTCGTCGGCCAGACGACGTGCGAGCGCGTCGATCCCCTGCCCTGTCAGCGCACTCACCATGAGGGCATCCGGCGGACACCATGCGGGTACGACGTCCGAACGATCCTCCCACGTGTCGGTCTTGTTGAGGACGCACACGCGAGACCGCCCCTCGAGGCTTGCCCACAACGCGGCGGATCCTTCGCGCTCCTCGTCAGTACCGGACGGATCGACGACGAGGATCACCAGGCTGGCCGACGCGATGGCATCTTCCGCGCGCGCCACGCCCTCCTGCTCGATGGGATCGGTCGCGTGACGCACGCCCGCCGTGTCGATCAACTGCACCGGCACGCCGCCGAATACGGATCCCTCCGACAACACGTCGCGCGTCGTCCCCGGCACCGGCGTCACGATCGCGCGCGGCCGCTTCAGCAGACTGTTGAACACGCTCGACTTCCCTGCGTTCGGTCGTCCGGCGATCACCACCTGCGCGCCGTCGTGGAGCCGCTGTCCCGCGTCGGCCGACGCCAGCAGGCGCGCGCACGCGTCGTGCACCAGCCCCAGGCGCGTCACCAGATCGTCGCGCTCGATGAAGTGGAAGCCTTCGTCGGGGAAGTCGAGCGACGCCTCCAGCAACGCACGCACCTGCGCGATGTCGTCGCCGATGCCGATGATGGCGGCGCTCAACGCGCCTTCGAGATGGCGCGACGCCACCCGCACCTGCGCGCGCGTCGTCGCCGCGATCACATCCGCGACCGCTTCGGCCTGGAGCAGATCGATCCGGCCATTCAGGTACGCGCGCCACGTGAACTCGCCTTCACGCGCGAGCCGCGCGCCGCCGTCGATGCACGCCTGCAGCACCGCGTCGACGATCACCGGACTCCCGTGCGTGTCGATCTCCACGCACTCCTGTCCCGTGAACGAACGTGGCGCCACGAACGTGGTGACGAGCGTCGTGTCGGTGAGGTCGTCCGGCGGCAGTCGCAGCGTGACGAGCGTCGCCACGCGAGGCGTGAAGCGCGTGCGGCCAGCGAGGCGCGACACCAGTGCGATCGCGCCGTCGCCGCTCAGGCGAATCGTGGCAAGCGCCCCGCGGCCCTGCGGCGTGGCGAGCGCGACGATGAGGGTCTCCGGGGCCGAGACCATGGGTCCCGCGCTGTCAGCGCAGCGAGATGATGACGGTCTTGACCTGTCCGTCGCCCTGACTCTCGGACGACACGGCCGGATCGAGGGAGACTTCGAGATGGACCAGCCGCCGTGCGTACGAGTTCAGCGGACCCATCTCCTGCCGCATGCCCGTCGTCTTCGCCTTCTCGATGAGGAACTTCGCCATCTGGCGCAGCTCGGCATCCTTGCCCTTCCTGAAGCCCAGGCAGTCGACGACGATGCGGCCGTCGCGGCCCGTCTGCTCGCGCCAGATGCTGTTCACCAGGTGCTGCAGCGCGTCGAGCGCCTCGCCCTTGCGCCGCACGAGGAGCTCACCCTCCTCACCCGTGATGTCGACCTCCACGCCCTCGTCGGTGGCCTTCGACGTCACGTCGACGGAAATGCCCATCGCTGTGACGACGTCGGTGACGAACGCGGCGATCTGCTCGTGAA
>CAYRAE010000315.1:0-2385 GCA_964422175.1 uncultured Luteitalea sp.
TGCGCGATCACCAGTTGATCGCGGTCCAGATAGCTCGCCTGAGGGGTCAGTACCGGCACGGCCTTTTCTCCTGTCCAGCGCCCACGCGACGGGGCGTTCATGCGTGCACCATGGGCACCTGCCCGAGCAGGCACGCGGCAATCAACTCCGGGGCGGCGGTCACGAGGTCCTCGGGAACCTGCTGTCCGAGACCAATGAGCGAAATGGGAATCTCCCGTTCGCGGAGGGCGCGCACGAGCGGCATCACCGACTCGGCCTCGTCCACCTTCGACATCACGACGCGATCGGGGGTCGCGGCGGCAAACCGTTCCCACAGGCGTTCGAAGTCGCGCGGCGACGTGTTGCCCGGCACCACCAGGTGGGTTCGCACATCGGGGATGGTGCCGAGGGCGGTGAAGAAGGCCGCGGCCTCCTCGTTGGCGGGAGACAGGCCCGGCGTGTCGATGAGCGTCGGCAGCGTACTCGCCTCCACCGCGGCGACGGCCTCCCTGGGCGTCCGTGCCACGACGCACGGGCTGCCGATGATGTCGGCGTACATGCACAGCTGCTCGGCGGCACCGACACGATATGCGTCGGCCGCGACGAGGCGGAACCGCCGCTCGCCGCGTGCGCGTGCCTGGGCCGCCACCTTGGCGATGGTCGTGGTCTTGCCGACACCCGGAGGTCCGACGAACACGTTCACGGCACCGAGCGGCTGCGCGCAGGCGAGCGGCGTCAGACAGTCGGCGAGCGCGTCGCGCAACTGTCCCTGCGTGACGTCGCGCCGGCTGCGTGCCGGCACGGCCTCGACGACCTGCTCGGCCAGATCCCTGTCGAGTCCGGTCGCAATCAGCCTGGCCACCAGTCCGTCGGGGGCCGGCCCCCTGGTGACGGACGGCTCGGCCTGCTCTGCCACGGGCGCACGGCCGGACTGTCGCGCTTCCGACACCTCAGGCGACAGGAATGCCGAGACTTCGACTTCCCGGCCACCCAGCCAGCCACGCCAGCCGGATGCCGGAACGAGCCGCGTCCCGAGGACGAGCGCCGTCGGCCCGAGGCTCTGACGGGCCATCGCGAGGGCCTCACGAACGTTGGAACTACGGAAACGCTGAGGAGTCATGGCGTCAATCGAGTACGGCTACGGGAGCGACCTTCACGTGCGTCGGGATCTCGCTGTGCGAGAGCACCCCCATCTGCGGCAGCACCCTGGTGAACAATCGCCAGAGGTGCGGACGCAGTGCCGGTGAACACAAAAGCACAGGCTGTGCCACCGCCGATTCGAGCGCGCGCGCGATGCGTGAGGCCATGTTCTGCGCGTCGTTCGGATCGATGGCCAGCACCACGCCCTGCTCGGTCCTGACGATGGCCTGCATCAGGCGCTCTTCGAGCGACGGCGCGAGATTGATGGTCGGCAGATCGCCCTGCTCGGTCTGGTGCTGGCGGCAGATCGCGCGGCCGAGTGCCTGCCGCACCGCCTCGTTCAACTGGTCCGGATCCTTGGTGTGCGATGCCGCGTCGGCCAGCGCCTCGAGGATCGTGGTGAGGTCCTTGATCGGCACGCGCTCGCGCAGGAGTTGCCGCAGCACGCGCTGCACGTCGCCGAGGCCGAGCAGCTTCGGGATCAGGTCGTCGACCAGGCGCGGCGAGTGCTGGGCGACGCGGTCGACCATCTCCTTGGTGTCCTGGCGCGTCAGCAGGTCCGCGAGGAACGTGCGGATGATCTCCGACAGGTGCGTCGAGAGCGCGGTGGTCGGATCGACCACGGTGTAGCCCGCCGCCGTCGCGGCATCGCGCTGCTCGGTGCGGATCCAGAGAGCGGGCAGGCCGAACGCGGGCTCGCGCGCCGTGGTGCCCTCGATGGTGCTCGTCGCCGTTCCGGGGTTGATGGCGAGCAGGCGATCGGGCATCAGCTCCGCCCGTGCCACTTCGACGCCCTTCACGAGCAGCGCATACGTCCGCGGCCCGAGTTTGAGGTTGTCGGCCACGTGGACCGGCGGCACGATCATCCCTGTTTCACTGGCGATCTGGCGGCGGATCGACTTCACGCGCTGCAGCAGCGTGCCGCCCTGCCGCTCGTCGACCAGCGCAATCAGCGCGTAGCCGACTTCCACGCTGAGCGGCTCCACCGACGCGAGCGTCTCGACGCTCTGTTCCGGTGCCGTCAGGGTTCCGGCCTCCGGCGCGCGATCCGCCTCGACGTCGCCTGTGACCTGCCTGTTCAGGTATGCAGCAGCCGCGAAGGCGATCGCCACGCTGAAGAACGCGAACTTCGGCAGCCCGGGGACCAGGCCCATGAGGAACAACACGCCGGCGCCGATGGCCAGCGGCTGCATCTTCGAGAGGAGCTGGATCGACACGTCCTCGCCGAGCGACGACTCCGACGAGGCGCGCGTGGTGATGAGGCCG
>CAYRAE010000315.1:2485-4830 GCA_964422175.1 uncultured Luteitalea sp.
CGACACGTCCTCGCCGAGCGACGACTCCGACGAGGCGCGCGTGGTGATGAGGCCGCCTGACATGGACACGAGCAGCGCGGGGATGGCGGTGACCAGACCTTCGCCCACCGTCAGCAGCGTGAACGTGCGCGCCGCGTCGGCCACGTCCATGTCGTACTGCATGACGCCGATGACGAGGCCCGCGATGATGTTGACGCCGGTGATGAGGAGCGCGGCCAGCGAGTCGCGTTGCGTGAAGCGGATCGCGCCGTCCATCGCTCCGTAGAACTCCGCTTCCTTGCGGACGTTCTCGCGCCGGCGGCGGGCTTCCTTCTCGTCGATCGTGCCGGCGTTGAGATCGGCGTCGATCGACATCTGCTTGCCGGGCATCGCGTCGAGAGTGAACCGGGCCGTGACCTCCGAGATGCGCACCGCGCCGTGGTTGATGACCACGTACTGGATCGCGATGAGCACCAGGAACACCACCACGCCCACCACGAAGTTGCCGCCTACCACGAACTGGCCGAACGACATGATCACGTGCCCCGCCGCGTCGATGCCTTCGGCGCCGTGCAGCAGGATGAGACGCGTGCCGGCGACGTTGAGCGACAGGCGCAGCAGCGTGAGGAGCAGCAGCAGCGACGGGAAGACCGAGAATTCGATCGGGTCCCTGACGTAGACGGCCGTCAGCAGCAGCACCACCGACAACGCGATGTCGACAGACAGGAGCAGGTCGAGAATCAGCGGCGGCAGCGGCAGCACCATCAGCGCCAGCACCAGGATCACCACGCCCGGCACCAGCAACTGCGTCGCCCCGAAGGGCCTGGACGATGACATCAGCGAAGCTCCCTTTTCACAGCACCACCTGCTTCAGGCGAATCAGGTACGCGAGCATCTCGGCCACCGCTTCGAACAGATCGCCCGGGATGAACTCCCCGATGTCGACCTGTTTGTAGATGGCGCGCGCCAGCGGCGGGTTCTCGACGATCGGGACGCCATGCTCGCGCGCGATGCTGCGGATCTTGAGCGCGAGCGCGTCGGCGCCCTTGGCGACGACCTCGGGGGCCGCCTGCCCGCGCTGGTATTGCAGGGCGACGGCGAAGTGCGTGGGGTTGGTCACCACCACGGTGGCCTTCGGGACGGCCGCCAGCATCCGCCGGCGCACCATCTCCCGCTGGACGCGCCGCACGCGCGCCTTGATCTGCGGGTTGCCCTCGGCCATCTTCATGTCGTCCTTGACTTCCTGCTTGGTCATCCGCAGCGACTGCGTCGTGCGGTACTTCTGCAGGCCGAAGTCGAGGGCCGCCAGCGCGATGAGCGTGATCGCCGCCCGTTTGAGGAAGGCGAAGAGCCCCTCCCAGGCGGCGAGGACGGAGCCGCCAGGCGTGAGCAGCGCGAGACGCGGACCGTCGTCGACGGTGGCATGTACCGCCGACCAGGCGACGGCGGCGACGATCGTCGCCGCGATCAGCGTCTTGAGGAGGTTCACGCCCGCCTGCGACGGCAGCAGCCGCTTCAGACCGGCTGACGGATTCAGGCGCTTGAAGTCGACGGTGAGCGCTTCGGACGCGAAGATGAATCCGCCCTGCGCCTGCGTCGACGCCGCCGTGGCGATGACAGCCGCGACAGCCATGGGCGCGACCAGCCATGCGAGCTGTCCGATCCCCTGGACCGCGAGATTGACGACTTCGCCGCTCGTGATGGCGTGATGACGAGCGTCGCCGAGGCGCCCGAAGCCGAGCGCGACGATCCGCTGCATCCCGCCGATCATCGTGGGTCCCCAGTACGCGAACACGAGCAGCGCGGCACCGAGGTGGAACGCGTCGTTGAGATCGCGACTGCGGGCCACCTGCCCGCGTTTGCGCGCATCGTCGCGGCGGCGTTCTGTGGGTTTCTCTGTGCGGTCCGACGACATGTCAGTGCACCGCCGCTGCCACGCGCGAGCCGAGCGTGAGCGCCTGCGGAAAGACGCGCGTGACGAGATCGGGAAGCACGCGCACCGTGAGTGCCAGCACCAGCCAGCCGACCAGCAGGCGTGCCGGCGCGGCGGTGACCATCAGGTTGAGTGTCGGCGCCACGCGGGCCATCACGCCGAGCGCCACTTCGACGAGGAGCAGCGTGATGACGAGTGGCGCGGCCAGGCGAACGCCGAGCGTGAACATGAGACCGAACATGCGCGCCACGAGCTCGCCCAGCCCCGCCGAGATCGCGCCCGAGCCGATGGGCAGCGCCTCGTACGACGCCGCGAGTGCGCGCAGCAGGTCGTGATGACCGTTGGTGAGCAGCAGGATGACGGTGGCAAACGACCCGTAGAGCACGGCGAGCACGTTGTTGCGCACGCCGCTCTGCGGATCCACGAGCGCGGC
>CAYRAE010000316.1:0-4776 GCA_964422175.1 uncultured Luteitalea sp.
ATCTGGCCGAGGGCGTCGTCAGCTCGTTCTTCGACACGCGCATCGTGCTCGCCAACCCGAATCCGCAGGCGACAGCCACGCGCCTGGACCTGCAACGGCCTGACGGCGTCGTGGTGTCACGATCGGTGCGGGTGCCTGCAATGGCGTCGCGAACCATCGACGCCCGCACGGTCACCGGCCTCGGCGATGACACCGCGTTCAGCGCCGTCGTGTCGTCCGACCTCCCGCTCGCCGTGGATCGGACCGTGTCGTGGCACGACAGCCGCGGGAACACATACGGATCGCACGCCGAAACGGCCGTGCCCGCGCCGGCGCCACGCTGGTATCTGGCGGAAGGGGCCACCCACAGCGGCTTCGATCTGTTCTACCTGCTGCAGAATCCGTCGCCGCGAGTCGTCGACGTTCGCGTGCGATTCCTCAGGGCCGACGCGCCTCCGATCGAGAAGACGTACACGCTCGGACCTCGATCCCGCACGAACATCTGGGTGAATCAGGAGAGATTCGGCCCGGAGGGGCAGCGTCTTCTCGCGGCGGCCGACGTCTCCGCGGTGCTCGAAGCCATCGATGGCACGGGCATCATCGTCGAGCGGGCGATGTATCTCTCGCGCGGCGGCGCGACGTTCGTCGCCGGGCACGAGAGCGCCGGCGTGACGTCGCCGGCGATGCGGTGGTTCCTGGCCGAAGGCGCGACGGGAAGCTTCTTCGATCTCTATCTTCTGATCGCGAATCCCATGGAACGCGACGCCGACGTCACCGTGACGTACCTGCTGCCGGATGGCAGTCAGGTGCCGCGCAGGTATACGGTCGGGGCCTTGCAGCGGTTCACGATATGGGTCGATGGCGCCGCGCCGGAACTCGCGGCAACAGCCGTCTCGATGATCGTCGAATCCACCAATGACGTGCCCATCGTCGTGGAGCGAGCGATGTGGTGGCCAGGCGGAAGCCATACGTGGACTGAAGCCCACAATTCACCCGGCGCAACGAGCACGGGCACCGCGTGGGCCGTGGCGGATGGCGAGGTGAGTGGCGCGCCGCTCAATACAGCGACGTTCTATCTCCTGGCCAATCCCTCCGACAGACTCGCGACGGTCACCGTGACACTGCTCTTTGCCGATGGCGGAGAACCGATCACCAGGACGTTTGCCGTGGTGCCGAACAGCCGCTCGAACGTCAGCGTGAAGGACGAGTTCTCTGACGCCATGGGACGACGCTTCGGGGCCCTGATCGAGAGTGTCGGCGCCGAGCCGGTCCCGATCGTCGTCGAGCGCGCGATGTACGCCGATGGGGCGGGACAGGCCTGGACAGTCGGATCCAACGTGCTCGCCACACGCCTGCGCTGACGTCAGGTAAGCATATCCTGACCGATGGCGTCGCCATCAGGCGACGTCACGACGATCGGCAGACGACGCTCGTCGGCGAGTACGAGGACGAGGTCCTCGCGGTGTTCGGCGAACCAGTGGAACAGGTCGGCCACGCGGGCTCTCAGCAACACGCGCGTGTGGAACGCGCCGCCGCCCGGCGGTTCGGGCTGGCCGGGACCCTGCGCGACGAGCGTGATCGTGTAGCCGACCTCGACAGGTGCTTCGGGGCCCGGCAACACGATGCTGCCGATGCCCTCCATCGTGGCGAGGACATCGTCCTGCGGCATGTCGGCACTCATGCGGGTTCCTGTCGCGAAAGAGGCGCGGCCTCGAAGACCATGGGACGGAAGCTCTCCGGCGCGTGGAACGTGGGACCGTCTGGTACCGACCACGCGGCATAGATGACGTCGCGTTCAGGATCGGCAGGTCCGCCGGGTCGCTTGATCCGAAACGCGTTGACGTGCCACACGTCGCCGTCGCGCACGGGCAGGCGCGCGGCCACGGGCGGCGCGAGAGTCGCGAAGTCCGCGAACGGCATCCACGCAATCGCGGTCCACGCGTCACGGTCGCGCAGGACCGACGAGCGCAGGGCGGGGAAGTCCCAGTCGAGATGCATCACGCGATCCGGCACGAGACGTTCGACGTGCAGATCGCACACGACGTTGCCGGGGGAGATCTCCAGCTCCGCGTAATGGGTGCCGCTGCACGTCGGATCCACGAAGACCTCGACCACCTCCGTCTCCCACAGGCGATCGTCGCGTTGCGTACGCGTGACCCACGGTGCGTGGTCGGCGCAGTCCCAGCGCACGCACAGCGCGTCACTGGTCCACACCGCGCGCCACGTGGTCGCGTACACGTGCGGTCCCCACGTCACGGCCATCGCATCGTCCCAGCCGCGTCCGGCGAGCAGGTCGTCGGGGCTGCGTTCCACGCGCACCACGCGATACACCGGAGGCTGTTGCGCGGCTTCCGGTCCCCGATACATGTCGACCATCGGATGTCAGAGGGCGGAGGACGACATCTGGGAGTACACGTCGAGCAATCGCGCCTGGGCGTTGACGCGCTCGGTGCCGGTCGGCGTGGTCACCGGCAGGTACGACCCGTCGGTCTGGAGGATGCGCACGCGATCGGTGTCGGCGAGAAGCGCCTCCAGGATCACATCGCGCAGATGCGCGCGCAGATCGGGCTGATGGACCGGGCACAGGACTTCCACCCGGCGATCGAGGTTGCGCTCCATCAGGTCCGCGCTGCCGATGTAGATGTCGGGATCGCCGCCGTTCTCGAAATAGTAGATGCGCGAATGCTCCAGGAACCGTCCGACGATGGAGCGCACGGCAATCGTGTCGGAGATCCCCGGTACGCCGGGGCGCAGGCAGCACACACCGCGCACGATGAGATCGATGGGCACGCCGCACTGACTGGCCTGGTACAGCTTGCGCACCACCCCGGGATCGGCAACCGCGTTCAACTTGAAGATGAGTCGCGCGGGGCGTCCGGCCGTGTGATGCTCGCATTCCCTGTCGATCAGCGCCTTCAACTGCGACCGCAGTGATACCGGCGCCACGAGCAGCTGGTCGTACGACTTCCGGTTCGAGTACCCCGTGAGGTAGTTGAAGACGTCGGTGATGTCGTCGACGATCGCCGCGTCGGACGTGAACAGGCCGATGTCGGTGTAGACCTGCGCCGTCGCGCGGTTGTAGTTGCCCGTGCCGACGTGCGCGTATCGCCTGATGCCGTCCTGTTCCTTGCGCACGATCAGGCACAGCTTGGCGTGCGTCTTGAGGCTGACCAGCCCGTACACCACATGGATGCCTGCCGCCTCCATGCGCGTCGCCCATTCGATGTTGTTGCGTTCGTCGAACCGTGCCTTCAGTTCCACGAGCACGGCCACCTGCTTGCCCTGCTCGGCGGCCGCGATCAGCATGTCCACGAGCGGCGAGTTCGAACCGATCCGGTAGAGCGTCATCTTGATCGCGATGACCTGCGGATCCTCGACGGCCGCACGGAGGAAGGCTTCGACGGAGGAGAACGAGTCGAACGGGTGATGGACGAGCGTGTCCTCCTCGCGGAGGTCGTCGAAGATCTCCGTGTATCCGGACCAGATGCTGCGTGGCGAGAACGGCGCGTCCTTCAGATGCGGCAGGTGCAGGCGCGTCAACTGGTGCCAGTCGTCCCAGTCCATGCGCTCGCCTGTGCGCACCACGATGTCCTCGTCGACCTCGAAGTTCTCCTTCAGGATGTTGAGTACGCGCCGCGGCATCGCGTCTTCGACTTCGAGCAGGCACAGCGCGCCGTAGCGGAGCTGCTTGAGGCTCCTGTCCACCGTCTCAAGCAGATCGTCCGCCTCGTCTTCCTGAATGACCATGTCCGTATCGCGGATGATGCGGAACAGGTGCGCCGACTGCAGCTCCGTGCCCGGGAACAGCTGCTGGAGGTTGGCCCTGACGACGTCTTCGAGGAACACGAACGCGTGCCCGCCGCGCGGCGAGAGCGACGGAGGCACCGGCACGAAGCGATCGAGCGTGGCGGGGATCTTCACGCGCGCGAACTTCGTGCGCCCGCCGTGCCGCACCACCACGGCGAAGTTGCGGCTCAGATTCGAGATGTACGGAAACGGGTGTCCGGGATCGAAGGCCAGCGGCGTGAGGACGGGCAGGATCTCGTCGCGGAAGTACCGCGTCAGATGCGCCATGAGCGCTGGCGTGTACTCGGCGGGTTCCAGCAGGTGCACGCCTTCGGCGGCCAGGGCCGGACGAATCTGCTCGCGCCAGCACGCGGTCAGCGCGGCCATCATCTCGAGCGACCGCGCGCGCGTGGCGGCGAGCTGCTGTTCCGTGTTGAGGCCGTCGACGCTCACGTCCTCGATGCCGGCGCGGTACTTCTTCAGCAGCGTCGCCACGCGCACCATGAAGAACTCGTCGAGATTGGTAGCGACGATGGCGAGGAACTTGACGCGCTCGAGCAGGGGATGCGCGGCGTCGAGCGCCTGGTTCAGGACGCGTTGGTTGAACTCCAGCCAGCTCAGCTCCCTGTTGATGTAGAGCGCGGGATGCTCGAGATGTGCCGGGTCGAGTTGGGACCAGTCCGTGCGCGCCGCAGGCAGACGGACACGTCTCTTTCCACCTCGCCCTCGCGGCGTGCGGTCCTTGATGGGCGGTGTGGCGTTCATGCTTCTCGTGTTGCCGGGAAACCTTGTCGATGATAACAAAGCGGGTGCTCCGCCCCCGCCGACGCGCGTCATGCACATCACGCTGCTGCCTTCGCTCCTGCCGACAGAGGCGAGGACCGCCGTGTCGAGTGTCGATTTCGCGTTCACTGTCGGACAGCGTCTGCTCGCCACCGTTGTTGCGACAGGGCTGAACGGCGGCACGCTGCTGTCGATGCAGGGGCGCGAGGTGATGGCCGGCGGTGCGCT
>CAYRAE010000317.1:0-4760 GCA_964422175.1 uncultured Luteitalea sp.
GGCGAGCAGAAGCAGTAGTACGCGTGCCCCTCGTCGAGCAGACGCTCCGCGTGTGCGCGATAGATCGCCAGCCGTTCGGTCTGCCTGTAGGGTCCGTATGGTCCGGGTCGGTCAGGGCCCTCATCCCAGTCGAGCCCGAGCCACCGCAGGTCTTCGAGGATGCCCTCAGCCGACGCCGTCGTCGAACGCGCCTCGTCGGTGTCTTCGAGCCGCAGCACGAATGTCCCGCCCTGCCCGCGCGCGAGCAGCCAGTTGAACAGCGCCGTACGGGCGTTGCCGACGTGCAGGTACCCCGTCGGGCTCGGAGCGAATCGGACGCGCATCGGGGACATTATCCGGCAACCGGCAACGGGCAACGGGCAACCGGCAACCGGACGGCAAACCGGCAACGGTGGATGAGACCACGGCGTCGACGCATCGGTTGCGTCTTGTTTGCGGTGCGTCTGGGCGCGCAGAAAACGCAACCTGCGCGGGCCCCCCACGAGTCTCGGATCTGTGTGGAGCAGCCGGGCGGGGGCGCGAGCACGAGTCGTGGCCAGACCGACGACCTGGATCAACCTGGCCTGGCGTTGCTGTCATGACCAGTCCCTGGCGGAGGATATGGCCCATCACGATCCGATGCCGGTCAGGCGGCACGGATCGGCCCGATGACCGCGCTCCGCCAGGAGTGAGTGCCAGGCGGCCCTGTTGACCCAATGCAGGCAGAATTGCATCTGGTTCAACCAAACGACCCGATGGCTGCTCTCAGACAGGACTGATCGGCAACCGGCCGGCACATCCGACGGCCGACGGCCGACGGCCGATGGCCGATGACCGATGACCGATGGCCCAACGCCTTCCGTCCTTCGTCATTCAGCATTCGGCATTGCCCGCGTCAACAGCGCCACGGCGTGGACGACCATCGCATCCTCCAGTGAGGACGTGCCTTCGGGCGTCTTGCCTTTCACGCTGATGCGATCGGGCGTCGTGGCGAGCGCGTCCGCCAGCGACGTACGCAAGGCCGGCGCGATAGGACCGATCTTCGGACGATGGCAGATCACGACGATGTCGAGATTGCCGATCTGCCAGCCGGCGCCTTGCACGCGGGAGAACGCGTCGCGCAGCAGCACGAGGCTGTCGGCGTCCTTCCACGCAGGATCGGTATCAGGGAACAGCCCGCCAACGTCGCCGAGTCCCGCGGCGCCCAGGACGGCATCTGTAACGGCATGGCAGACCGCGTCACCGTCCGAATGGCCCGCGAGCCCGCGCTCGCCTGGCACGTGGACGCCACCCACGACGAGAGGCCTGCCGTCGGCGAAACGATGCGAGTCGTACCCGAGCCCCACGCGCGTCTCCGCCGGCTGGCTGGCGATCGCACCGAGCGCGGCGCGCGCACGCCGGAGATCATCGTCGGTGGTGATCTTCACGTTGTCCGGATGTCCGTCCACGATCTGCACGCGATGTCCGAGACGCTCGGCCAGCGACGCTTCATCGGTCACCTCGTCTGCCGACGTCATCGCGGGTACCAGCGCCTCGAGAACATCACGACGAAAGCCCTGCGGCGTCTGGGCGAGCGCGAGTCCGTCGCGCGCGATCGTGCCTTCGATCCAACGTCCTTCCGCGTCATCCACGACGCGCTTGACCGTGTCGTGCACGCGCGCAGCCGCGATGGCGGCGCCGTGACGCGCGGCGGCCGTCACGACGCGTCCGATCACGTCAGTCGTGACGAACGGGCGGGCGGCATCGTGCACGAGCACGACGTCGGCATCTCCTGGTAACGCGAGCAGACCCGCAGCCACTGAATCCTGTCGGCGCGCGCCGCCGGCGACCACGGCGACCAGCTTGCCTGCCGCGGCAGTCGCCGCGAGCACCGATGCGTCGGCCACGTCTGACGCCGGCACCACGGCGACAACGCCGCGCACGTCGGGAGACGAGGCGCAGGCCGCCACACTCCGCTCGAAGATGGTGCGGTTGCCAAGCGTCAGCCACTGCTTGGCCACCGATCCGCCGAGACGACGCCCCTGGCCACCGGCGGCCACCACCACGTCGACAATCACCAGGCGCGCTCCATGCGAGTGGTAAGGTAGCACCCATGCCCGGGCAGACCCGGTTGCTCACCGCCGTTCTCGTCCTGGGCTCGTCGATACTCCTCCTCTCCGCTGCGCACACGCTGGCAGCGGTTCGCCTGCTCGCGGCCAGCGAGTGGCGCACCTTCCTCCCATGGGCCGTCGCTGCCATAGCGTTCACGGCCTGCGCGTGGGGACTCGCACGAGCCGTGTCCGGCGTGCGGGTCTTGACGCGTCGAGCACGCCTGCTGCCCGCGGCGCTCGCCGCGTCGTGTACGACGATGTTCGTCCTGAGCATCCCTGCCGGCGAAGGCCCGGATGAACTCGCGCACCTGCAGTACACACGCTTCGTGGCCGTGACGGGACGCCTGCCGACGGCGGTGGCACCCGTCGGCGATCCATGGCGCGCAGACAGCTATGAGTGGGTGCAGCATCCGACCTACTACATCGCCACAGGCACGATGGCACGGCTGCTGGGACTGGCGGACGAACCGCCCTCGCTGCCTGTCAACACCGCGTCACGACTCAACGGCGGCCGCCCGTTCGCGATGTACCTGCACGGCCCCGACACCACGCGACAGCCTGGCGTTCGCCTCATCTGGTGCATCCGCCTGCTGCACATCGGACTTGCCGCACTGACGGCATGGTGGGTCGGAGCGGCGCTGCGACTCACGGGCATCGGCGAGCGTGCCGCACTCGTGGGCAGTGCCTCGCTCGGTCTCGTGCCGCAGGTCGCGGCGCTCATGGGATACCACTCGACCGATGGGGCCGCGACAGCGGCCGCCGCGTTCGCGGTGGTGACCATCCTGCGCGCGGCAACGGTTCCCGGCATCCGCGCGTCGTTCATCGCGGGGCTGGCGACGGGGCTGGCACTGGCCATCAAGCTCAGTACCGCCTATCTGATGGTGATGGTGGCGCTCGCGACAGTCTGGACGCGTCACGGATGGCGAACGGCTGCCAGACAGTCGGCGGCCGCGGCGCTCGGCGTCTGCCTGTCGTGTGCCTGGATCCCGCTTCGCGAATGGTACGTATTCGGTGACCCATTGGGACGACGGTTCCGGGCGGATCTGCTCGCCGCGGCGGGGCTCGGCTCACAGCCCTCGCCCAGCCTGCTCGATCCCGCGATCCTCCGCGTCTGGCGAATCCAGGTGTTCGAGTCGTTCTGGGCCCGCTTCGGTTCGCTCGGGGCCTGGCCGGACGATGGTCGCCTCTGGCTGCTCTTCGCCGGCGTGAGCATCGTGCTCGCGATTGGCTGCATCGTCACGCTGCTCCTCGTCGTGGTGGCACCGCAGAAGCGCCGCCTGACCACGATCGCCGCGGCAGGTGCGGTCACCGCATGTGCGCTCTGGGCGTACGCCACAGTACGGCCCCGCCCGTACATGGCCATGCACTGGACGCCGCGATACGTGCAGCCGGCGCTCCCGGTGCTGGCGATTGTCGCGACGACGGGACTCGCGCACCTGGCGTGCAGGCTGCGTGGATCGACCGATGCGGTGGCCGCGACGGCAAGCCTCGGCATCGCCGTCATGGCCGCCGCGGTGCTCGCCACGGCGCGGATAGTCCTGCTTCAGTTCATCGGCGGCTACTGAACGTGACCAGGGAGTTCCAACCCCTGGCTCACGCGCGCACGTCCATCACTCACCGCCCGCGAAGGCGGCGAGACGTTCGCTGGTCAGCGCGAGCGCGCGCCGGCCGGCCACAACGGGCAGCGACGCCGGCACGTAGAGGACGACGAGCACGTCGCGCGTGGCGGGTGTCGTCATCGTGCGCGCCGAGTCCGACGTCGGGTTGCCGAAGGGCCCCACGGCATCGGCCAGGGTGAGCCGGCCCTCGACGTTCACGCGATCCTTCCTGATGCCGTCGTAGCCCTCGCCGGGACCACCGAGCCGCAACGCGACGGGCGGCTGCACGAGCGCGAGGTCGTAGAGACCGAACGAGATCTGCGTCTCGGCGGAACACCAGTTGATGATGTCCACCAGCCCGTTCACGCGCGGCAACGGATCGCCCCTGCGCACGCGGCGCAGCAGCGCTTCACTCGATGGCCGCGTCTTGGTCGGGTCGATGCCGCAGCGCTTGTACATGTGCCGCGTGGCGGCCATGGCCTCGTCGAGATCCGTCGCGGCGCGCAGGTGGTCGGCGGCCTCCGCCAGCGGCGCATCGAGACGCGGGTCGTGTGCGAGCACGGTCACGCCGCGGCGGACGATCACGCCAGGCACCACGATGTCGGCAACATCCGGCGAGACGTCGACGTTCACGATGAGGCGCCCTGCAGTTGCTCCACGCCGTCGCGGACCTGTCGCTCGATCACGCCCGCCAACTCCCGCGCCCGACGTGTGTCGTATCCCGCCGTCGACACGATGGGCAGGACGCGCAGGCGCACGTGGCCCGGACAGGTCATGAGCCGTCCCTTCAGCATCACATGGCGCGTGCCCTCCACCGACACCGGCACGATGGGCAGTCCCGTCTCGATGGCCAGCAGGACGATGCCGGCGCGGAAGCGCGCCACGCGTCCGTCGGCGCTGCGCGTGCCTTCGGGGAACACGAGCAGGGAGACGTGCTGCCGCATCAGTTCCTTGATTTGCGCCATCGTCGAGTTACCAGGATTGCTGCGATCGACGAGGACGTGACCGCTGCGGCGCAGATGCCAGCCGAGGAACGGAAACCGTCCGAGCGAGGCTTTCGCGAGAATGCGGATCTGATACGGCAGATACCAGA
>CAYRAE010000318.1:0-4755 GCA_964422175.1 uncultured Luteitalea sp.
TGGTGCGCAGTACTGGATTCGAACCAGTGACCCCCGCCGTGTGAAGGCGGTGCTCTACCGCTGAGCCAACTGCGCACGCCGAGAGGAGTGCTCGTTTCCGGTCACGTCTGATGACCAGTACGAACCACGAACTATAGCCGATCGGGCCACACATCGACAAGCGTACGCGCCGCTGCCGCGAGCGGGCCGGGCGACCTGTCCGCCGTAGCCCGGAGGGCGAAGGTGGAAGCCCGGCCCGCCCACCGACGCTGTCTGCCGTCGCATTCGTCATTCGACATTCGGCATTGCAGCGACACAGCGTCTGATGCGGTAGCGACGGATGGCCGTCGGGGACCTCCGATGAACCGGTTGCCCGTTGCCGGCTTGCCGGTTGCCGGTCCTGCACTAGGATCTGCGCTCATGCGGACATTGGTGCAGGTTGCGGGGGTGGTTCTGGGTGGAGTGCTCCTGGCTACAGGCGTGCGCGCGCAGGACGTCGTCACGGGCACGCTCGACATCGTCGTCACGCCGACCAATCCGACGTGGACGTATGCCGTGGGCGCGCCGGCGTCGTTCAGCGTCGACGTGCGGCGGGATGGACGGTCGCTGCCGGGGGTGGCGGTCACCGTGCGGTGCGGCCCCGAGATGCTGCCGCCGACGGTGACGCGCGAGGTCACGAGCAGTGCCGCTCCGGCGGTCGTGGACGCCGGCACGATGACATCGCCGGGATTCCTGCGTTGCGTTGGAACGGCGGACCACGAAGGGCGCAGCTACCGCGGTGTCGGCACGGCGGGATTCGATCCCTCCCGCATCGTACCGACAGTGTCGGATCCGGCAGACTTCGACACGTTCTGGAGCGCCGGCAAGGAGCGACTCGCGCGAATTCCCGTCGATCTGACGCGTGAGCCGCTGCCTACGTATGGCGGACCAGGCATCACTGTGTCTCACGTCAGCTTCCAGACCGTTGGCCTCGATCCGGAAGGCGCCGGTACGAGCCGCATGTACGGCATCCTGTGCGAGCCGACGACTCCCGGGCCGCACCCGGCGCTGCTGTCGGTACCCGGGGCGGGTGTCAGGCCGTACCGTGGCCTGACCGAGCCCTGCCGCCGCGGCATCATCACACTGCAGATCGGCATCCACGGCCTGCCCGTCACGCTCGATCCCATCGTCTACACGGGACTGGGCGCCGGCAGCCTCTCACGCTACTTCATGAACAACGTCGAGGATCGCGACAGGTTCTTCTTCAGGCGCGTGTATCTGTCGACCGTGCGTGCCAACGACGTGCTCGCGAGCCTGCCCGGCTACGACGGTTCGAACCTGGGCGTCGTCGGCGGGAGCCAGGGTGGCGCGCTGGCGATCGTGACGGCGGCACTCGATCCGCGCGTCAAGGTGCTGTCGTCGACGTATCCGGCGCTCTCGGATCTCACCGGATATGCGCGCGGTCGCGCCGGCGGATGGCCGCACTTCTTCCATCCCACGCGACCGGGTCCCAAGGCGACCACCGAAGCGTTGGCGACGCTGCCGTACTACGACGTCGTCAACTTCGCGCGCCGCGTGAAGGCGCCGGGGATCTACACGTGGGGCTACAACGACGAGACGTGCCCACCGACGTCGATCTTCTCGGCGTTCAACGTCATCACGGCCCCGAAAGTGTGGATGCTCGCATTGACGACTGGACACAACACGACGCTGGAACAGACGCGGCGTCTCGAACACTGGATGGAGACCGCGCTGACGACAGGACGAGCGCCGTCCGGGATTCCTCAGCCACCACCAGACGTCCGGTAGAGACCGCCGGTAGTCACGTCGTGCCGAACAGGCGATCGCCGAAATCGCCTAGACCCGGCACGATGAACTTGTGCGCGTTGAGGTGGCTGTCGATCGCGGGCGTGAAGATGCGTACGCGCGGGTGGTGCGCTTCCACTTCGCGTATCCCTTCCGGTGCGGCGACGATGCAGAGCAGACGGATGTCGCGCGCACCACGGGCGGTGAGGAGATCGAGCGAGGCGACAGCGCTGCCGCCAGTGGCCAGCATCGGATCGACGAGCACGACGAGACTCTTCTCGAGCCCTGTGGGGAACTTGGCGTAGTACTGCGATGCGACGGCCGTGGCTTCGTCGCGCTGCAGGCCGATGTGGCCGACGCGTGCGTGCGGCACCACGCTGAGGACCGCGTCGAGCATGCCGAGCCCCGCGCGCAGCACGGGCACGACGACCACATCCGCCGCGACGCGCACACCGTCGGCCGGCCCGAGAGGCGTGTCGACGACGACGGGCTCGGTCGGGATATCGCGCATCGCCTCGGTGGCGATCAGCACGCTGAGGCGTTGCGCGTACTGCCGGAAGAGCGGCGAGGGGGTCCGCGCGTCGCGCAGGTGCGTGAGCAGTTCCTGGGCCACGGGGTGGTCGATGCGATGAACCGGCACGCGCGCACTGTACCGAAGCGCAGTGGCTGTCGGCAATCGCCTCCTATCCGGGCCGGGCGCCGCCTGCGCTAGGATTAGGGGTTCGCGCGAGGGCAGATGGGCTGTCCGTCGCGGCCATCCCGTCACCCGCACATGCTTCGACTTGGTATCGTCGGCCTGCCCAACGTGGGCAAGTCCACGCTCTTCAACGCCCTCACCTCGGCCGGCGCGCTCGTCGCCAACTACCCGTTCGCGACCATCGAGCCGAACACGGGCATCGTGATGGTGCCGGACCCGCGCCTCACCGGTCTCGAGAAGCTCGTGTCACCGGAGCGGGTGGTACCTGCATCGGTGGAGTTCGTCGACATCGCCGGACTCGTGAAGGGCGCGAGTCAGGGCGAGGGACTGGGTAACCAGTTCCTGCACAACATCCGCGAGGTCGACGCGATCGTCCACGTGGTGCGGTGCTTCGAGGACGAGAACATCCAGCACGTGATGGGGGCGCCCGATCCCGTGCGCGATCGCGAGATCATCAACATCGAACTCGGGCTGTCCGATCTCGCCACGGTGGAGAAGCGCCTGGAGAAGTCCGTGAAGATGGCGCGATCGGGCGATGCCGCGGCAAAGGCGGAGGTCGCGATGGTCGAGGCTGTCAAGACACTGCTCGAAGCCGGGAAGCCGGCGCGGTTGTACGAGCCGTCGGACGAGCTCGTGCCGGCGTTCAAGGCGCTCAATCTGTTGACATCCAAGCCCGTGCTCTACGCGGCGAACGTGCGCGAAGACGAGGCCGCGTCGGGCAATGCGTTCGTCGAACAGCTCCGCGCACGCATCGTCGAGGAGCACGAGAACGCCGGCGTTGTCGTGTTCTCCGCGAAGGTGGAGGCCGAACTCGCCGAGCTCGACGTGGCGGATCGCCTGGACTTCCTCTCGTCGCTCGGACTCGAGGAGTCCGGACTCGATCGGCTCGCGCGCGCCGCCTACACGCTGCTCGGACTCCGCAGCTATTTCACGGCCGGAGAGAAGGAAGTGCGTGCCTGGACGATCCACGCGGGCGACAAGGCACCTGCCGCCGCGGGCGTGATCCACACCGATTTCGAGAAGGGTTTCATCCGCGCCGAGACCGTCGCGTACGACGACTTCGTGCGGGTTGGTGGCTGGAAACCGGCTCGCGAACAGGGGCTCGTGCGCTCGGAAGGGAAGGAGTACGTCGTGCAGGACGGCGACGTCCTGCTGTTCCGCTTCAACGTGTAGGGACTCACGATGCGCATCGAACGGAGTGGGTTGACGCGTGTGTGCCTGCGGGTGGTCGTGGCGCTCGCCATCGCAGCAGGTGGTGCGTGCCGGCCGGCCGCCGATGCGCAGCAGGACGGACGACAGGCGGCGTCGATCGTCATCACCGGCGGCACCGTCGTCACGATGGACGATGCGCGGCGCGTTCTTTCGCCCGGGGCGATCGCCGTTACGGGCACCGACATCGTTGGCGTGGGGACGCCGGAGGAGATTGCGGCGGCGTTCGCACCTGCCGAGACGATCGACGCGACGGGGCAGGTGGTGCTTCCCGGCCTCATCAACACCCACACGCACGCCGCGATGGTGCTGTATCGCGGACTCGGCAACGACCTCAACCTGCAGGACTGGCTCTCGAAGTACATCTTCCCGGCGGAAGCGAAGACGGTATCGCCCGAGTTCGTGCGCGCGGGCACGCGGCTCGCGGCGCTCGAGATGATCCTCGGCGGCACGACCACCTTCGTCGACATGTACTACTTCGAGGAAGAGGTCGCGGAGGCCGCGAAGGAAGCCGGTCTGCGGGGCGTGCTCGGTCAGACGATCATCCAGTTCCCTGTTGGCGACGCGAAGACGCCCGAGGAGGCACTCGCTCGCACGCAGACGTTCATCGCCAAGTACAAGGGCGACGCGCTCGTGACGCCCGCCGTCGCGCCGCATTCGATGTACACGCTCAGCGCCGACACGCTGCGCGCCACCGATCGTCTGGCGCGCGAGCAGGGTGCGCCGCTGCTCATTCATCTGGAGGAGACGCGCACCGAACGCGAAGACGCGATCAGGACGCTCGGGCTGTCGCCGACCGGGTATCTCGCGAAGCTGAAGCTGCTCGGACCGCACGTGATCGGCGCGCACGGTGTGTGGCTCGGGCCGGACGACATCCGTCTCGTCGCCGAGTCGGGGACGGCCATCTCGCACAATCCCGAAAGCAACATGAAGCTGGCGAGTGGGACCGCGCCGCTCGGCGACTACGCCGCGGCTGGCGTCACTGTCGGTCTCGGTACTGATGGCGCTGCGAGCAACAACGATCTCGACATGTTCGAGGCGATGCGACAGGCGGCGTTCCTGCAGAAAGTGGTGCGCGCGGATCC
>CAYRAE010000319.1:0-4750 GCA_964422175.1 uncultured Luteitalea sp.
TCGATCTTGCGCTCCACCCACGGGCCGATGTCGACGATGCGATTGACGCGCTGCTGGAAGCGGGCGAAGTAGTACTTCTCGTTCACCGAATGCGGAGCGAGCCCGGCGGCGAAATGCTCCGGGTAGTCCTTCCTGCCGCCGGCCATCCACGCTGCCGCTTCGACGCAGCGGCTCGTCACCGCGTGATCGGGGTTCTCCTCGTACGCACTCCACGGATCGTAGGTGACGATGATGTCGGCCTTCAGCAGGCGGAAGAGGAAGATGAATCGCTGGCGCAGTTCTGCCCACGCGATGTTGTCCATCATGTGGTTGTTGTAGTTGAGGTCGAACGTGCGCGTGACGCCGAGCGCCTTCCCCACGGCTTCGGAGTCGCGCCAGTTGGCCATGACCGTCTCCGCGTACGATCCGGGCCCCGCCATGTCGTCGTTGGTCACGCGAATCACGTAACCTGTCGCGCCCTCGTCGATCAGTTTCAGGACGATGCCGGCGGCGAAGAGCGGGATGTCGTCGGAGTGCGGCTGGATGGCCACGACGACCTGTCCCGCGCGCGGCTTGCCCTCGCGCTGCCGTTCGATGACCAGCGGCTGGTGCGCGTCGAACTGGCGGAGTGGCGGTCCTGACGGCTGGCCGTTCGCAGGCGCTGGCGCCTGCGCGTGTACACGTGCGGCACCCATCCCCATCAAGCCCAGCGGCCACGTCGCATGCAGAAACCGGCGTCGATCCATGACGTCCTCCCTTGTCGATGCCCGCAAGAGTACTGCAGCCCGGCAATGGGCAACCGGCAACCGGCAACCGTCCAGGCTTCAGCAGCTGATCGACATGACCTGTCAATCGTCGGGGGCCGGGCCCGGAGGGCCGGCCCTACCGGTTGCCCGTTGCCGGGTTGCCGGGTTGCCGGCGCCCAGGGCGTCGATGCGTCGTTCTACGCGCCCACGAGGTTGTACATCGTGTCGCGTTCGAGGGGGGTGCGGCCGGCGCGTTCGACGAGGTGGCGGAGTTGGGGCGTGGTCAGGATGTCGGGCGTATCGGACCCCGCCATGTGGTAGATGCGCTCTTCCTGCACCGTGCCATCGAGGTCGTCGGCGCCGAACCAGAGCGCGGCCTGCGCCACTGACACGCCCGTCGCGATCCAGAACGCCTTGATGTGTTCCACGTTGTCGAGCATCAGGCGCGACACGGCGATCGTGCGCAGCGTGTCGGCCGCCGTCGGGGGCGGCAGCTTCCGCATCTGGTTGTTGTCGGGATGGAACGTCAGCGGGATGAACGCCTGGAAGCCACCGGTCTCGTCCTGCGCGGCGCGCACGCGCACCATGTGATCCACGCGTTCGTCGAGACGTTCGATGTGCCCGAACAGCATCGTCACGTTGGTCTTCATGCCGAGCCGGTGCGCGATGGCGTGGATCGCCAGGTACCTGTCGGCATCGGCCTTGTCGTGCGCGATCTTGCGTCGCACGCGATCGGCGAAGATCTCGGCGCCCCCGCCGGGAATCGACTCCAGACCCACCGCCATCAGTTCGCGCAGCACCTGCTCGTCGGTCATCCCGTAGAGGTCGGCGAAGAACGCGATCTCCACGGCCGTGAACGCCTTGAGCGTGATCTCCGGACGGATGCGCTTGAAGCCCGCGAGCAGGTCCCTGTAGTAGCTGAACGGGAGGTGCGGGTGCAGGCCGTTGACGATGTGGACTTCGGTGAGGGGTTGACCCGCACGGCTGCGCACCTTGTCCCACGCCTGCTCGAGCGACATCGTGTACGCACCCGGGCCACCCTCCTGCAGGCGTGCGAAGGAGCAGAAGAGACACGACGCCTGGCAGACGTTGGTGACCTCGAGACGCAGGTTGTAGTTGTAGTAGGTGCGATCGCCGTGGCGACGCTCACGCTCGCGGTTGGCGAGCCAGCCGACCAGACGGAGGTCGGGATGCTCGAAGAGGCGCAGGCCATCCTCGGCCGACAGCCGCTGGCGAGCGTCGAGTCTGTCTGCGATGTCGAGCAGGCCGGCCGCGCGAAGACGCGTGCGCATGGAGAGAAACGTGGGCCGGCGTTGACTCCGGCGTATCGGTGGTGCCGGCGACTCTAGGCGATGCCCCACACCTGCACGCGCAGGGTGCGGGAGCGCGGACCGTCGAGCTCACCCATCAGGATGCGCTGCCATTGACCGAGCACCACGTCGCCACCGCTGATCTGCAGCGTGAGGCTGTGCCCGAGAAGCAGTGCACGCAAGTGGCTGTCTGCGTTCATCCTGTCGCAATCGCTGAAGTCGGGGTCGTTGTGCACCCAGGCCTCGTCGCGCGCGACCATCTTCTCCAGAAACCGCTTGATGTCCGACAGCAGCGCCGTCTGGAACTCGTTGATGAACACCGTGCACGTGGTGTGCAGCGACCACAGGCTGACGATGCCCTCGCGGACGTTCAGACTACGGACGAGCTCCATGATGCGCTCGGTCAAGTCCACCACGTCGACACGCTCGTCTGTCTCGATGACGAACGTCTCGCCGTGAATCTTCAACGCACCCGCGGACGCGGTCGTTACTTCCGCGACCGGCGTCTCGCGGACGGTCACTGTGGAACTCTTGCTCATGCGCTCCTCGTTGAGGACAAGAAGGCGTCTGCGCGACCCACAGCCACACGACGCACGAAACGGGAATGTTATGCCAAGTGGCCCGGAGCCGCAACTGATGGGTCAAGGGCCGCTCGCCCGGACCTGTCGGGCCTGAAATCCGGCCGGAAGCCCGGCCACGACCCGGCCTGCGCCCTGGCAATCGGCCCAGGCGGGGGCTCGCCGCACCCGCGTGCTATCCTCGACGCCGACAACCCGATGTTGTCGAAGGGAAGCCGGGTGCAAATCCCGCACGGTCCCGCCACTGTGATGCGGTGAGCCGGTTTCGTCCGAGGACGGTCCCGCAGACCGCCCCCGCCACTGCAGGTCATGCTGTGGGAAGGCGTCGAAACCGCTCGTTCTCTCCCGCCAAGTCAGGAAACCTTCCGTCGGGCACGTCCTCGGCCGCCGCGCATGCCGCGCGGAGGCGTCGGCGCGTGGAAACGCCGAGGAGGCTCCATGATTCGCACACCCCTGCCCGTGGCCGGGGTGCTGCTGGCCCTGCTGTCGG
Source organism: uncultured Luteitalea sp. (assembly GCA_964422175.1). GTDB lineage: Bacteria > Acidobacteriota > Vicinamibacteria > Vicinamibacterales > Vicinamibacteraceae > Luteitalea. Next base: position 3,104 of record CAYRAE010000319.1, read on the forward strand.
CGCCCGCCCTTGCGGCTCGCGTCGGAGGCGTGATCTCCAGCAGCCCCGGACATCCGATCGTCAACGCCCGCGTCGTGCTCGAGGGCCCCACCGGCCCTGTCGCGACCACACGAACCGATACCAGCGGCCGCTTCACCATCGACGCGCCTGAAGGCGACTACGTGCTCCGCGTGGTGGCCGACGGCTTCGACGCCGCTCCGAGGAGCGTCACGCTGAGCGACGCCGCCGACGCCTCGGCCGACGTCACGATGGGCCTGGCTGCCGTCACCGATCAGATCGTCGTCTCGGCGGGCTTCGTGCCGTTGACGCGATCGGCGAGCGGCGCGTCGCTCACGGTGCTCGATCAGGCGGAACTGCGCACGCGCCAGCTCGAGACCTCGCAGGACGCCCTGCGATCGGTGCCCGGCTTCACGATCTCGCGCAGCGGCGGCAGGGGCGGCGTGACGTCGATCTTCCCGCGCGGCGGCGAGAGCGACTTCACGCTGCTCGTGGTGGACGGCATCCGCCTCAACGACATGGGCGGCGCCTACGATGCCGCGCACCTGCCGCTCTTCGATCTCGACCGCATCGAGGTCGTGAGGGGGCCGCAGAGCGCGGTCTACGGGTCAGACGCCGTCGGCGGCGTGGTGCAGCTGGTGACTCGCCGCGGCGGCCCGACGCGCGCCAGCGGCGTGTTCGAAGCCGGATCGTTCGGCACGTGGCGCGCCAACGCCGCGGCCAGCGGCACGAGCGGCCTGCTCCAGTGGGGCGGCGGTGTCGAGCGCCTCGAATCCGACGGGTTCACGGGCATCGCACCGGGCACTGACGAGCGCGTGAGCAACGACGACTACCGCCGAACTGACGCCATGGCCAGCCTCGGCTACCAGGCGTCGCGACTGCAGGTCACCGGTCTCGTGCGCGGCGGCCGCAACGAGCGCGGCGCACCCGGCCCGTACGGCAGCGATCCGAACCACACCTACGGCGGCGTCGACCGCGTTTCGCGCACCGACAACGACACAGTGGCTGCCGGCGGGTCCGTGGCGTGGCAATTCGGCCGGGCCTGGCAGGCACGCGGCGCCCTCACCTACGCCGATCGCGACAGCACGTTCCTCAGCATCTACACGCCCGATACGCCGACCAAATCCGGCAATCGTCTGGTGTCCGGACGCGGACAGGTGGATGCCGCCTGGCTCGGCGCGTCATGGACGGCAGGTGCCGAGTGGTCACGCGAGCGCGCGTCCTCGGCGTTCATCACGGGCCTGCGCGATCAGGAGATCCCCGTCGATCGCCGTCAGGTGGGCGTGTTCGGCGAGGGGCGCTTCGAGACAGGCGGCCTGTCGGTGCAGGCAGGCGCGCGATACGAACGCGTCGCGCGGCTCGCGCTCGAAGGCAACACGTCGGCATGGAGTCCGCGGCCGGCCTTCGACGAGGACGTCATCTCGGTGGTCAACCCGCGCGTGGCCCTGAGCTGGCGTCTGACGGGCGGGGACGCGTCGTGGCTCCGCCTGCATGGCGGATACGGCGGCGGCATGCGCGCGCCTGGTGCGTTCGAGATCGCCTTCACCAACAACCCGGGCCTGAAGCCCGAACGCACGCGCAGCCTCGACGGCGGTGTCGAAGCCGCGTGGCTCGGCGGCCGCGTCGTGGCAGACGCCACGTACTTCCGCA
>CAYRAE010000320.1:0-4739 GCA_964422175.1 uncultured Luteitalea sp.
TCGCGCGCCTGCTCGCGCTTCCCGTCGACATTCCCCTCGGGGCGCACGCGCAGTCCTTCGCGTTCCACGACAAGCGTGAGCGTGCGACGTCCGAGGGCATTCGCGCGTACGTCGAGCCTGCCGCGTTGCGCAAAGTGACAGTAGCGTCGAGGGCAGCATTTGAAAAGCTCGTTTCCGCAGAACGATGAGCTCACTTAGTAGAAAAGAGCACTTTGTCGGATGAAGGACCATCCAGAAGGGCGTGTCTCGGAAGGCCTCATCTGTAACTCATCAACGAAATAGTACAAATATTCGCTTTACTAACTTCACGACTTGATCCAGACTCCGCGCGTCCTTTCAGGGAGCGTATATGGCGGCGTGCCGGTCGTGGTGTGTCGCGGTGGCCATCGGGCTCACCGCGGGGCTGTGGGGCAGTACCGAACCTGCGTATGGGCAGGGTGCCCTGGGGGCATCGGGATTCTCGCCGTTACGAGGGACTCACTCGATCGTGCCGTTCGAGCACGTCGATCCGTTCTCGGGCAATCTGCTCCTCACGTTCACGGATCTCGAGCTCCCGGGGAACGCAGGCCTGAATCTGCGCGTGCAGCGGGTCTACAACAGCAAGATCCATCGCGACTACAACGACACGCCGAACCACTTCAAGCAACGCCGATGGGTGGGACTCGGCTGGTCGCTGCACTTCGGGCGCGTGTTGCACTCGAGCACGCCCGGGCAGCGGGCGATCGAGATGGGCGACGGCAGTGGGCATGCCTTGTACAACGCGCTCCCGGGCGATCCCGACAACACGTTCGGCAGCCTGGTGACCGCGGAGTTGTGGCGCTACAACGCGTCCACGCACACGCTGCGCCTGCCGAACGGCATCATCTACGTCTTCGGCCATATCGGCGCCGTCGATGCCGACGAGGGGCAGGTCCGCTACGTCACGGAGATCCGCGACCAGTACGACAACAAACTGCAGTTCCAGTATTTCGCCAGCAACGAGGGGCCGACGGATGGCGTGAAGCAGATCACGCAGATCATCGGCAGCCAGACGCGCGTGGTCACGTTCACGGTGACGCCGCTCGTCTACGGGTATGCCCTGGCGACGATGCAGTACGCGGGCCGGACGTGGACGTACACGCACATCGAGCCGTCGGTGCATCCGACGCAGGTATGGCTCACCGGGACGTCGGGGCCCGTGGCAGGCACGTCGTGGACCTTCACGTACCGCACCACTTCCCCCGGTCCGGAACTGCTGACGGTCGCCGGACCGCTGGGGGGCGAGGTCCGCTACACCTACGCCGACATCAACACGCACGTGTGGGACTACGACACGACGCTGAGCACGCGCGGCGTGGTCTCGCGCACGATGGGCCTGACGCCGGGCGCCAGCAATGGCACCTGGACGTTCGGATATCGCACGGGTCCGTACGAGAACATCTCGGTCGTCACGGGCCCGACCCGTCGCGAGACGTATCGATACCGCGGCATCGGGCTGCACCAGGGTGGCGGGATGGCCGAGTTCGCGCCCTGGCTCGTGGGAGCGATCGATCGGCAGACCGTCGAGGACCTGTCCTCCAACGTGCTGCAGGAATCACTCACGACCTGGGGGTGGTCGCTGCCGGTGTCGGACGACAACGTGGAACCGCTGCCGAGCGGGGTGTGGGGGGCTCCTGATGTCCGCAAGGCCATCGTGCTCCAGACGAAGCTGACGCAGGGGCCGCGGATCTGGCACAGCGTGTTCACGTATGACGACACGCTGCCGTACCGCTACAACGACTACTTCCGGCCGAAGCAGGTCGTGTCCTGGTACCACCCGTTGCCCGCGCGTGCCAGGACGATGGCGCAGACGTTCTGGTACGGGACGGGCTCGACGCCGTACATCCGCGATCGCGTGGCCTCCACGACGGTGAGCGTGGGTAGCCAGTCGCTGGTGTCGTCGGCGGTGTACGAAGCGGCCACGGGCTTCCCCACGCAGCAGACCGTTCGCGGCGTAGCCACCAGTTTCACGCGGACCGCGCAGGGCAACGTCAGCACGGTGACGGACGTGGCCGGCAAGACCACCACGTTCACCTACGACTACGGTGTGATGGCCACGATCGACGCGCCTGATGCCGGACTCACTGTCGGCGTCGACGTCACCCGCACGATCAACGCCGATGGGACCGTTGCCTCGGAGCGCGTCGGCCCGGCGAGTGGCGGGCTGACGACCACGTTCACCTACGACGCGCTCATGCGCCCGACGCAGGTCACGCCGCCGGGCGGTGCTGACGCGACCACGTTCACCTATGTCACTGCGGCCGGCGGATACAGCCAGCAGACACGTGGTGGCACCTACGTCAGGACCTGGGTGGATGGGCTGGGCCGCGCCGTACGGTCGCAGGACGCCCACGGCGTCCAGACGCGGCAGGAATACGACGCGCTCGGGCGCGTCACGCACAGCTATCTGCCGTACACCACGGGGACCGGCACCCGCGTCGTCCGCCACTACTACGACGCGCTCGATCGCTTCACCAAACAGGTGGCGGCCGACGGCACGAGTGAGACGCTGTACACGTACAACGGCACCGAGACGTGGATCACCGATCCGGAAGGCCGGACCACGGTCTACCACTACTACAGCGACGGCGGTCCCGGCGGCGGGCAGCTGGAGATGGTGCGCGACGCCGCCGGCCAGGAGACGACGTACACCTACGACGCGGCGGGTGCGCTGACGGCCACGGCTGGTCCGGTGAGCGGCATACGCACGTGGACGTACAACAGCGCGGGACGGTTGACGGCGGAGACCCACCCGGAGAGCGGGACCACCACCTATGCGTGGAACCCGGTGGGCACGCTCGCGAGCGTGACCACGCCGCTCAGCGAGACCCTCACCTACGCGTACGACAACGCGCATCGGCTCGTCTCTCGGGACGCGCCCGGCACGGCGTACGACCTGTCGATCACGTACGACGCACTGGGCCGTGTCTCGCAGCGCACGTTCGGCGGCGTGACCACGGCCACGCAGTTCGATACGGCAGGACGGCCGTCGCAGCGCGCCGACACGGTCGATGGCACGACGTTCGGCTCGACCTATACCTACGACACGCTCGATCGCCTGGTCACGCTGAAGTATCCGTCGTGGCACACGGCCACCTATGAATACGCGGCGGCGGGCCGCCTCACGGCGGTCAAGTGGCTGGGCGCGCCCTACGCCACGTTCACGTATCACGCGGAGACCGGAAACCTGACGTCGTACACGACCGGTCCCGTGACGCATGCGATCACCTACGACGCGCGCGACCGCGTGGATGTGTTGTCGGCGGGAAGCACGGCCGCGCCGAATGCCCTGAGTCTCGACTACGGCTACGATCGCGCCTCCCTGGTCACCACCATCGCCGACGCCCGTCCGGGCCATTCCCAGACGTTCGGCTACGACCTGCTCGGGCGCCTGACGTCCGCGCAGGGCATCTACGGATCGATCGGCTGGACATACGCGGCCAACGGCGATCGGCTGACCGAGAACCGGTCGGGGCTCGGGTCGTTCGTCTACACCTATCAGTCACCGTCGCGGCGTCTCCAGCAGATCACCGGACTTGCCTCCGCCTCCTTCACCTATGGTGCGGACGGGCGCACGCTGACGTACACGCACGCGAGCGGGACGACGAGCTTCGGCTACACCGCGACGGGCCTGCCCACGCAGGTCACCACGCCAGGCGCGTCGCTCCAGAACGTCTACGACGCCGACGAGTGGCGCATCAAGCGCCAGATCACCGCGGGCGGCATCGTCACCATGGACTACTCGTTGCGCTCCGCGTTGGGCGCGGCGACGCTCAGCCGGTATCGCCGGTCCTGCGCCACGGGCGCCCTCGAATGGACGGCGGACATGATTCACGCCGGTGGACGGCTGCTCGGCGCCTTCGAGGCCGATCTGAGTCCGCCGGTGGTCGAGTTCGTGTGGCCGTCCAGCAGTCCGAACGAGAACGCCGGCAGCGTCGGCGTGGGCGTCCGTGTGACGACGGTCAACGGCGCCGCGCTTCCGTGCCCCGTCACGGTGGGGTGGCAGACGCCTGCCGGCGGCGGCACGGCCACGCCGGGCGCCGACTACACGCCTGTCACCGCCGGGGCGCTGACGTTCCCGGCGGGATCGGCGAGCGGGACCGTCATCGGCGCGTTCGTGCCGCTGGTGAACGACACGCTCGACGAGCCGACCGAGACGTTCCTGGTCTCGTTGACCGGTGCGGAGGGGGCGGTGCTCGGCACCGTGACGTCGCACGTCGTGTCGATCCTCGACGACGATCCGCCGGTGGCCGTGAACGTCGTCGCGACGTCGGTCAACGAGAACGCGGGGACCGTGCAGGTGCAGGTGCAGCTCTCGGCGGCGAGTGGGCACACGGTGACGGCCACCGTGGCGACGGCGCCCGGCGTGGCGGTGCCGACGTACGACTACACCCATACCTCGGCGGTGTTGACCTTCCCGGCGGGCACCGTGTTGCGCACGCTGACGGTACCGCTGATCAACGACGCGTATGCGGAACCGAACGAGACGTTCAGCTTCGTGCTGAGCGGCCTGACCAACGCCACGGCCGGCACGATCGGCGCGGTCACGATCGTCGATGACGATGGCCCGCGTGTGGCGATCGATCCGGCGCTGCCGGGCGACTACTTCGCGCTGGCGCACACGTCGACATCCGACGACACGTACCTGCTGATCTACAACCCGCATACGGTGACGGTGACGGCGCGGGTGACGTACGTGCAGCCGAGCGGCAAGGGCGTGC
>CAYRAE010000321.1:0-2679 GCA_964422175.1 uncultured Luteitalea sp.
AGCCTGTCCCACCACTCGACGCGCATGCGTTCGGGGCGTCGCAGGAGGAGGACCAGCGCGGCGCCGGTCGCGAACGCGCCGACGTGAGCCGGGAGGGCCAGGCCGCCGAGGTCCCAGGAGCGCAGCAGCGGAAGGACGCCAAGTCCTCCGAGCAGGTGCAGGGTGAACCACACGGCGAGCAGGAACACCGCGGGCACCTCGACGAGCGTGACGATCACGTACGTCAGCACGCGCGACTCGGGGAAGAGTACGAGATACGCGCCGAGCACGCCGGCGATCGCTCCCGTCGCACCGATCGCCGGGACCGGCGAGCCCGCCTGGACCGCCACGTGCAGCAGCGCGGCAGCGAGCCCGCACAGCAGATAGAACGCAAGAAAGCGCCAGTGGCCCAGGCGGTCTTCGACGTTCTCGCCGAAGATCCACAGGAACCACAGGTCCAGGAGCAGGTGCGTCACACCGGCGTGGACGAACAGTGCGGTGAAGGCCGACGTGAGCGTGAACCGCGCCGGCACGACGCCCCACGCATCGGCGAAGGCGTCGAACGCTGCGCCTGACGCGGGTGCGAGCAGGAACCCGCACGCATTGACCAGGAGAAGGCCGATGGTGACGTACGGCGTGGTCCTCGACGGGATCACGTCGCGGATGGGGATCACCGAGTCATTGTAGACTCGGAGGTCGCATGGTCTGCGCCAACTGTGGAACCGAAATCGCCGAGAAGGCGTTGATCTGCTATCGCTGCGGGCAGGCCACGTTCGTGGCCCGACGCGCGCCCGCGCCGCCGCCGGGCCAGGGCCGCCAGATGATCCTCGTCGTGACGATGATCATCCTGATCCTGTCGGCATTCTTCCTCGGCCAGGTCCAGACGAACACGGTGCCCGAGTGGGTGCGCTACACCGTCATGACGCTCGCGGTCGTCGTCCTCGCGTACAGGATGCTGGTGCGCCGTCGACGCGGCGGAGGCCTCCGCGGATGACGGCACGCCGCCGGCGCGCGATCGCGTACGGCCTCTGTCTGTTCAGTGCCGTCCTGGTGTGGAACGGCATCTTCGGACTGATGGTGAGTCGGGGCGAGAAGCAGTATCTGCTCGATCAGGCGAGACACGAACTGGGACTCGGCCCGCAGGCCCAGCTCCCCACACGCATGCGCGACACCATCAGCCGTGGCGCCAACGAGGCCACGCGCTGGGCCCTCGTCGTCTTCGCCCTCGGCGCTGCGTCGGTGTGGCTCGCCACGCGACAAGACGAGCAGGAAGAAGAGGAGCTGTAGGGCCGCCTCTACGGTGTGGTGGCGACGGCCGGGGGTGTGCCAGGGGGCGAAACCCCTGGCCTCCAACTGACTGCTGAAAGCCGGTGCCCGGCTCCAGGTGCGCTAGCGCTGATCGATCGCGACGTAGTCGCGCGTGCGGTAGCCCGTGTAGATCTGGCGGGGCCGGGCGATCTTCTGGTCGGCGTCGCGGTGCAGTTCATCCCACTGCGCCACCCAGCCCGCCGTGCGCGGGATGGCGAACAGCACCGTGAACATCTCGGGCGAGAACCCGAGCGCCTGGTAGATGAGGCCCGAATAGAAGTCGACGTTCGGGTACAGCTTCCGCTTCACGAAGTACTCGTCTTCGAGCGCGATTTTCTCGAGCTCGAGCGCGAGATCGAGCAGCGGGTTCGTGCCCGTGACCTCGAACACGTCGTAGGCGGCCTTCTTGATGATCCGGGCCCGCGGGTCGTACGACTTGTACACGCGGTGGCCGAAGCCCATGAGGCGGCCCTCACCCTTCTTCACCTTCGCGATGAAGTCGGGGACGTTCGCCTTGCTGCCGATCTGGCGCAGCATCGTGAGCACGGCCTCGTTGGCCCCGCCGTGCAGCGGTCCGTAGAGCGCCGCCGCCGCGCCGGCCATCGCCGAGTACGGGTCGACTTCCGAACTGCCGATCGCCCGCATCGCATTGGTGCCGCAGTTCTGCTCGTGATCGGCGTGCAGGATGAACAGGATGTCGAGCGCGCGCTCGAGCACGGGATTCACCTCGAACTTCGACTCGGTCATCCGGAACAGCATGTTCAGGAAGTTGCCGGCGAAGCTGAGGGAATTGTTCGGATAGACGTAGAACAGGCCCTTGCTGTGGCGATATGCGTACGCGGCGATCGTCGGCGTCTTGGCGATCAGCCGGCGGATGTTGGCCAGCCGTACCTCCGGGTCGCTCACGTTCTTGGCGTCGGGGTAGAACGTCGACAGCGCACCCACGGTGGAGAGGAACACGCCCATCGGATGCGCGTCGTAGCGGAAGCCGCGCATCAGGTGCTTGATGTTCTCGTGCAGCAGCGTGTGCTTGACGATGCCGGCCCTCCACTCGGCGAGCTGGGCGCTCGTGGGGAGTTCGCCGAACATGAGGAGGTAGGCCACCTCGAGGTACGTGCTCTTCTCGGCGAGCTGCTCGATCGGATAACCCCGGTACTCGAGCACGCCCTTGTCGCCGTCGATGTACGTGATGGCGCTGCGGCACGACGCGGTGTTGGTGAACGCCGGGTCGTACGTCATCAATCCGAAGTCGTCCTCGGAGACCCTGATCTTGCGCAGGTCGATGGCCTTGATCGTGCCGTCGGTAATCGGCACCTCGTACTGCTGGCCGGTGCGGTTGTCGGTAATCGTCAGCGTGTCAGCCATCGCGCATCACAAGACAGAGAAGAGGGG
>CAYRAE010000321.1:2779-4734 GCA_964422175.1 uncultured Luteitalea sp.
GCCCAGACGTTGCCCGCGAAGCTGGCGAACTCGTAGACCAGTCGATCGCCCTGCGGTGACCACTCGGGGTTGCGCACGTAATGGTGCTCGTCGCCGTACGTCGTGAGGCGCTGCAGCGACGACCCATCGCGGCCGGCCGACCACACGTCCCACCGGCCGTCCTGCGATCCCGCGAACGCGATCCGCGTGCCATCAGGCGACCAGCTGCGCACCCACGCCTGATCGACGCCGCTCGACACCTGGGTGATGTCGCCGGTGCCGAGGTCCACCACGTGAACCTGCGCGTGGCCGTTGCGCCACACGCCCACGGCCAGTGCGCGCCCGTCGGGTGCCCACACGGGGAACGCGACACCGTCGCCCGCCCGCGCCACGCGCGTGTCACGTCCGTCGGCCAGCGTGCGGATCCACACTTCCAGTTGGCCTTCCGACGATCGCGTGTAGGCGAGGCGCGTCCCGTCGGGCGACAGGCGCGGCCGGAGCAGCGGCGTTTCGCCATTGGCCAGATTGGCGACGAGCGTCATCTGTCCGTCTGCCGGGTCGACCGCCTGGAGCGTGCGCTGGCCGCCAGCCTCCACCTCGACGTACACGCGCCGGCCGTCGCGATCCCAGTCGGGGTCGTGTGCCGCGATCGGGCCCTGCGTCAGCGCCCTGACGGACCCGCGCCCCAGGTCCAGCAGCCACACGTGCGGTCGCCCGCCCGCGGCCTGGCGTTCGAAGGCGACCAACTGGCCGTCGGGGCTGAACGACGGACGCCTGGCGCGCCGCACGGCATCCTCGGCGACGCGCGTGGACGGAGCGGCAGGCACGCCCGTCTTCCGAAGCGGCAGGCTGCGCAATCCGCTCACCGTGGACATCGCCACGTAGGCGATCTGCGTACCCGAGGGGTGGACGGCCACATGGCGCAGGTCGAGCTCGCTCGGCGGCAGGACGAGCTCCGGCGGCCCTTCTGCGCTGCCCGCAGCCGTGAGCGGCAGCTTCCACAGATCGAAGTGGTCGTCGAGGCGCACGTAGAGCACGGCACGGCCGTCGGGTGTGAGCGTGATGTCCAGTGCACGGGTGCCGGCGTCGTGGATGTGCGTGAACGTGCCGCTCTCGACATCGAGCATCCAGAGCGTCGTACGGTCGAGACGCTGGCTCACGAAGACGAGGCGCTGGCCGTCAGGGAACCATGCCGGCCGTGCGTGGCTGCCTTCCGGCCGCCAGCCTTCGGTGAGGCGCCGGGGCGCTCCCGATCCGCTGGCATCGGACACCCACAGACTCGATGGCCCGAACGTCTCGAACGCCGCGCTGCTCGGCTCGGTGTATGGCGCGCTCTGGAAGGCGATGCGCGTGCCGTCGGGCGACCACGCCGGACGCGAGCCGAACGCACTGACTTGTCGCGGCGTCCCGCCCGCGCGGGGGATGACCCAGATCCCGCCTCGTCCCGACGAGTGGTAGGCGATCTCGGTCCCGTCCGGCGACCAGGCCGGTTGCACGTTGTGCTGGCCGTCGCTCGTGAGCGCAATCCTGTCGCCGCCGGCGACGAGATCGCGCAGGAAGATCTCGAAACGTCCGCTCCTGTCGCTGGCGTAGGCCAGCGTCCGGCCGTCGGGCGACCACGTGGGGAACGCGTCGAGTGCGGGCGACGAGGTCAACTGCATGCGATCCCGTGCCGGCGTCGAGACGAAGGTGACAGACGCGGTGCCCTGCGCGCGCCACGCCAGCACGATGGCGGCGAGGGCGAGGACGGTGAGTGCCGCGGCCCAGAGCGGGTGAGGGGAGGGGGCGCCGGGGAAGGGCAGCGACGGGGGCGGCACCGCCGGCGGCGGGGCAGCGGCCGGCGGCGGCACCGTCACACGCGGTGCGGCGGCCGGGACCTTCGGAGCCGCGATCTTGATGACCGGCTCGATGAACCGATAGCCGCGCGTCGGGACCGTCTCGATGTACCGCGCGCCGCGCGCCGAGTCGCCGAGCGC
>CAYRAE010000322.1:0-4702 GCA_964422175.1 uncultured Luteitalea sp.
CGTTCGGTCCCGTGCGCGACGCGCTGGCCGGTGGCGGTGTCCTGCGCGGCCTCGTGGTTCCCGGCGGCGCGACGATCGCGCGCGCCGAGGTCGACAAGATCGTCGCCGAAGCCATCGAGATGGGCGCTGGCGGCCTGCTGTGGGCGCGCCGCACCGAGAAGGGCCTCACCACGTCGGCCAAGGCATTGGGTGAGGAAGCGCTGACGCGTGCGCTGGAGGAGTCGGGCGCCGGCAGCGACGGCCTGCTCGTGATGACCGCCGGCTCCGAGGCGCAGGTATCGAAGCTGCTCGGCGCGCTGCGGCTCTCGCTTGCGAAGCGCTTCAACCTGATCGACACGTCGAGGTTCGAGTTCCTCTGGGTGGTCGACTTCCCGCTGCTCGACTGGGACGCCGACGAGCGCCGCTGGGTGGCGATGCACCATCCGTTCACGGCACCCGCAGACGCCGACATCGCGCGTCTCACCGACGCACCGGGGGAGGTCCGCGCCAAGGCGTACGACCTCGTGCTGAACGGCAGCGAGATCGCCGGTGGCAGCATCCGTATCCACGACCCGGAGATGCAGCGCCAGATGTTCCGCCTGCTCGGCATCTCCGACGAGGATGCCAGGCTGCGATTCGGCTTCTTCATCGACGCGCTCGAGTACGGCACGCCGCCGCACGGCGGCATCGCGTTCGGTCTCGACCGCATCATCGCGATCCTGGCGGGCGAGTCGTCGATCCGCGACGTGATGGCGTTCCCGAAGACGGCCGCGGCCGTGGATCTGATGTCCGACGCGCCGTCGACCGTCGACGCGCGGCAGTGGAAGGAACTGCACCTCAAGCCGCTTGCCTGACCGCAAAGCGGCGTGCTACGGTCTGCCCATCCTGGCGGGTGGGCGGCCTCCGCTCCGTCCGTCGACAGGAGATTTTCGTATCGCAGCCTCGGCTTCGCGCTCCATCCCGGTTCCTGACGAAGGCGTCGACGTCCTGTTCGGCGCCTATGACGACAACCTCCGCCTGCTCGAGGATCTGTTCGGCGTGCGCATCCGCACGAGCGGGCACGAGCTCGTCGTCGATGGCGACGGCGATCGGGCCGATCGCGTGGAGGCGTTCGTCGGTCAGTTCGGCGCGCTCCTGCGCGACGGCTATCGCTTCGCGCGCGGGGAGGTGAAGGATGCGATGCGCCTGTCCGCGCAGCATCCGGAGCTCGACCTCCGCGATCACTTCCTCAAGGGCAGCGTCCGCGCGTCGGCCAAGCGGCAGGTGGTGCCGAAGACGCCGACGCAGCGGCAGTACCTCGAGGCCATCGAGAAGCACGACATCGTGTTCGGCGTGGGGCCGGCGGGCACGGGCAAGACCTATCTCGCCATGGCGCAGGCCGTGGCCAGCCTGCTCGCCAAGAAGGTGAGTCGCATCGTGCTCACGCGGCCGGCGGTCGAGGCAGGCGAGAAGCTGGGATTCCTCCCCGGGGATCTGCAGGAGAAGGTCAATCCGTACCTGCGCCCGCTGTACGACGCGCTCTACGACATGCTCGAGGCCGACAAGGTGGAGCGCCTGCTCGAACGCGGCACGATCGAGGTCGCGCCGCTCGCGTTCATGCGCGGGCGTACGCTCAACGACGCGTTCGTGATCCTCGACGAGGCGCAGAACACCACGACCGAGCAGATGAAGATGTTCCTGACGCGGCTCGGCTTCGGCAGCAAGGCCGTCGTGACGGGCGACATCACGCAGATCGATCTGCCATCCGGCCGTCCGTCTGGCCTGATCGACGCGCTGCGCGTGCTCGAATCGGTCGACGGTCTTGCGTTCGTCCGCTTCACCGATCGCGACGTGGTGCGGCACAAGCTCGTGCAGCTCATCGTCCAGGCCTACGCGGCGCACGACGCGCGCGCCGGCACGCAGGGCTGACGGTCATGGACGCCGACCCCGCGACTCTCCACATCACCGTCTGCACGCGCGACGGCCGTCCGGCACGCGCACCGGGCCTGGCGCGCTGGCTGGCGGCCACCGCACCCGCACGCGCGCGCGGCACCGTCACGATCGTGCTCACCGGCGATGCGGCCATGCGCCGCCTCAATCGCGAGTGGCGTGGCGTGGATCGCGCCACCGACGTCCTCTCCTTCCCGACAGACGATGACGGTCCACGTGTCCGCGGTCAGGCGCGCCATCTTGGCGACATCGTGATCGCGACGGGCGTGGCGCGGCGGCAGGCAGCGGCGGCCCGACATGCGTACGGCACGGAACTGAAGGTACTGGCGCTCCACGGCCTGCTGCACCTGCTCGGCTACGACCACGAGACAGACGATGGCCTGATGCGTCGCGTGGAGGCGCGCCTGCGACGCAAGGGCGGACTCACGGCGGGGCTCATCGAGCGGGAGACACGCGCGTGATTCCGCTCGTCGTGTTCCTGCTCGCGTGTACGGCCGTCTATCTCGGAACGATTCTCGCGGCGTTCAGCGCCCTGATGCGATTCTCGCTGCGCATGCACGCGGAGAGCACCTCCGGGCCGCGCGATCTGCTCGGCACGTTCCTCGAGGATCCGCCGTCGCTGTTCTTCCCGGCGCGCGTGCTGCTCGGCGTCGACACGGTGGTGGTTGCCGCGCTGCTCGCGCACGTCGAAGGCGTGGGACGTACCGAGCACAGCATCTGGATGTTCTTCGTCTCGATGCTCGTGTTCGTGTTCGTGTGCTTCCTGCTGCTGCCGCAGATGCTCGTGCGGCGCAATCCGCAGCAGGTGCTCACGATGCTCCTGCCGTCGTTCGCTGTCGTGGCGCGCGCGTTCTCGCCGCTGACGCACGCGCTGGCGGGCGTCAACGGCACCGAACGGCGCGCGGAGGAAGGGCCGGAAGACGAAGAGGTCGTCGCCGCGACGCAGACCGAGCCCGAGCCGACATCCGACGAGGAAGAGGAAGAAGAGGCGCGTGAGCTGTTCCGCTCGCTGGTCGGCTTCCAGGAGCGGCTGGTGCGCGAAGTCATGACGCCGCGACCCGACATCGTCGCGATTCGTGACGATGCGACGCTTGGCGATCTGCGGGCGCGTCTGCGCGAGTCCGAGTACTCGCGCCTGCTCGTGTATCGCGAGAGCCTCGACGATGTGGTGGGATTCGTGCACATGAAGGACGTGTTCCTCAAGGGTGTGGGGCATGGCGACGAGGAATCCTTCGCCGCGCTGGTACGCCCCGCGCACGTGGTGCCCGCGACCAAGCGTGCGCCGGAACTCCTGAAGGAACTGCAGCGGACGCGCACGCAGACGGCGCTCGTCGTGGACGAGTACGGCGGCACCGCGGGGCTCGTGACGGTGGAGGATCTGGTCGAGGAACTCGTGGGCGAGATTCGCGACGAGTACGACCTCGAGGCCGAGCCCATCGTCGAGGAGCCCGACGACACGTGGGTGTTCAGCGGCAAGGTCGACGTCGACGAGCTCACGGAGCGCCTCGGCGTCGCCATCGAGCGCGAAGGGTTCGAGACGGTCGGTGGCTATCTCATGAGCCGCCTCGGTCGCGTGCCAGCGGTGGGTGAGCACATCCAGGAGGACGGGCTGGACATCGAAGTGCTGGAAGCGGAGCGGCGTCGCGTGCTGAAGGTGCGCGTGCGCCGGTTGCCAGACGAGCGAGGCGACGCGTGACGCGATCGGGTTTCGTGTCGTTGCTCGGCCGGCCCAACGCCGGCAAGTCCACGCTGCTGAACCGGCTGGTCGGCGCGCACCTCGCCATCGTCTCGGACAAGCCACAGACCACGCGCACGCGCATTCTCGGCGCCAAGAGCCTGCCCGAGGGGCAGATCCTCTATCTCGACACGCCTGGCGTCCATCGTCCGATGCACCGCATGAACGTGCGGATGGTGGACGCGGCCGTCGGTTCAGCCCGCGAGGCGGACGTCGTCGCGCTCGTGATCGATGCGTCCGAGGACGTCGGGCGAGGCACGGCGTTCCTGCTCGGCCTGCTGTCGCAGATCCACGCGCCCGTGGTGCTGGTGCTGAACAAGATCGACAGACTCGCGAAACACGAACTGCTGCCGCTCATCGAGTGGTTCACCACGAAGCACACGTTCGCCGATGTCGTGCCCGTGTCTGCGGCGACAGGCGAGAACGTCGACACCCTCGAGCGCGTGCTGCTGTCGCACCTGCCCGAGAGCCCGCCGTTGTACCCGGATGACTATCTGACCGATCAGTCCTCGCGCGCGATCGCGGCGGAGATGGTGCGCGAGCAGGTGCTGGCGCACACGCGTGCCGAGTTGCCGTTCACCACGGCGGTCGTTGTCGATCGCTACGAGGAGCCTGAGGATGACGAGGACGGACCGCTGGCGATCTATTGCAGCATCCTCGTCGAAGAGCCGTCGCAGAAGCCCATCATCGTCGGCCGCCGCGGCGCGATGATCAAGGCCATCGGCACCGCCGCCCGACAGCAGATCGAAGCCTTCTTCGAGCGTCGCGTGTATCTCGATCTCCACGTGAAGGTCAGGGAAGACTGGCGCGACAACGAACGCACGCTCGACGACCTGGGTCTCCCCAAGCGCAAGCGGTAGAGACCGGCAACCGGCAACGGGCAACCGGTGGTCGTGTGAATCCCGAAAGCCACGGGGCGATCCGGCATTCGGCATTCCTCATTCGGCATTGCCGTGGCCACCCTTGGTGGTAATGTGACGTGATCTGCGTGGCTCGAACCGTCGTGGTGACGGACGAGCGCGCGTCCACGCCCCATGCCGCAGCGCAAAATCGACGTCG
>CAYRAE010000323.1:0-4694 GCA_964422175.1 uncultured Luteitalea sp.
TCGCGACGCTCGCGCTGCGCAACCCGCGCCGCGACGCCACGCTCTATCTCCACTACGACGGCCGCCCGGACCTGGTCCCGGGACAGACAGTCACCGTGCGCATCGGCGACGCCGTGCTCGACACGTACGCGCTCACCTCCAACGACGAGGTGATCCGCCGCATCGCGGTGCCGGCGGCGCAGTTCGGCGATGCCGAGAACGTCGACGTCACGATCGACGTCAGCAACACCTTCGTGCCGGCGCAGACGCCGGCCGCCGGCGCATCGGACCCGCGCGAGCTCGGTATCCGCGTCTTCCACGTGTTCATCGAGCCACGCTAGGGGCCGTCAGGGATGCGCCGACCCGTTCCACGAGGCGGGTCGGCGCCTGTTACACTGGCCTGCCGTGCATTGCCGTCGACTTGCCGCGTTCGCGCTGGGCAGCCTCCTGCTGCTCCCGCTGCCTGCGTCGGCCGAACTGGTGACGCTCCGGACCGGGCGGACCGTGTCGGTGCGAAGCGTGCGCATCGACGGTGAGTCGGCGGTCCTGACCCTCCGCTCAGGTGGCGACGTGGTGTGCGCCGCCGACCTCATCACCGCCGTCGCGCCTGACGAGGTGCCCTATCCGGATCCCGAGGAGATCGAGGCAGAGATCGCCGCCGCGCGCGCCGGCAGCGCCTCACTCGTCGACGTCCGCGCACCCGAGAGCCTCCCGTACCTGGCGCTCGTCGAGGACGCGGCCAGGCGCCATCAGGTCGACGCCCGTCTCGTCCATGCCGTGATCACCGTGGAGTCGCGGTATCAGGCCCGCGCGCGCTCCCGCAAGGGGGCGATGGGCCTGATGCAGTTGATGCCGGCCACCGCCCGCGAGCTGCAGGTCGTCAATCCGTACGACCCCGCGTCCAACATCGACGGCGGCGTCAGGCATCTGCGTCAGCTGCTGGATCGTTTCGACCTGCGTCATGCCGTCGCCGCCTACAACGCCGGCGCGGGCGCGGTGCGCAAGTTCGGCGGGGTGCCCCCGTTCCGCGAGACGCAGGCCTACGTGCGTCAGGTCCTCCAACTGGCGGGAGCGTCCTAGGCATGGAGTTCCGCTGTCGTCTCGCCACCGCCTCCGGGCAGGTGACCGAGGGCGTGTACGTGGCCGACAGCGAAGCGGCGCTGCGCCGCGACTTCGAGGAGAAGGGGCTGTTCGTCCTCGACGTGAAGTCGGCCGGAGGTGGACTCGCGAGCCTGCGGCGCTCGCGCGGCGGGCGCATCAAGCTGCACGAATTCCTCGTGTTCAATCAGGAGCTGGCCACACTGCTCAAGGCAGGCATGCCACTCGTGCAGTCGCTGGAGATCCTGCGCCGCAACGTCCCCAACCAGACGTTCAAGACGCTCCTGGACGACGTGTACGAGAAGGTCAGATCCGGTACGGCGCTGTCGGAGGCGTTCGAGGCGCATCCACGGCACGTCACGCCCATCTACACCGCCTCGCTGATGGCCGGCGAGCGCAGCGGCAGCCTGGAACAGGTGCTCCGGCGCTACGTGGCGTACGTGCAGGTGCTGGGTGCGGTGCGCCGCAAGGTGGTGTCGGCGCTCGTCTACCCGGCGGTCCTCACGCTCCTGTCGTTCGCCGTCGTCGCCATCATCGTCGTGCGGGTGGTGCCGGAGTTCAACCAGTTCTATCAGGGGTTCGATGCGGAGCTCCCGTTCGCCACGCGCGTCATCGTCGCGGTGTCGGACGCGATCCGGACGCGAATCGTCTTCATCGCCCTGGCGGTTGTCGCGGCGGTCTTCGGTGGACGATGGCTGCTGCGGCAACCCGTGCATCGCCAGCGGCTGGACAAGTGGACGCTGCGGCTGCCCGGCCTCGGCGGGATCGCACGACAGTTCGCCACGTCGCAGCTGGCGCGGACGCTCGCGACGCTGCTCGGTGGCGGCATCCCGCTGGTGACGGCGCTGGACGTCGCCAGCCGATCCGTCTCGAACAGGCACATCGCCGCACAGATGGCCGATATCACGCGTCAGGTGCGCGAGGGGCAACCGCTCTCGTCGGCGATGGCGGCCAAGGGCGAGTTCCCCGACGTCTCAGTGAAGATGGTGGAGGTGGGGGAGGCCACGGGGGCGTTGCAGGACATGCTCAACGCCATTGCCGATTTCTACGACGAGGACATCGAAACACGCCTGGGACGCTTCCTGTTGCTCATCGAACCGATCCTGCTCGTCGTGATGGGCGTGGTGATTGCCGCGCTCCTCATCGCCCTGTACCTGCCCGTCTTCCAGTTGTCGTCGGCCCTGAGCTGAGGCTCTTCGGAGGCATCGCGTCGTGAATTCTTCGATCCCCTCGACAGGCGTAGATCCCGCCGCCGCCCTGCCGATCCCCGACCTGTCCGGCCACGACGGTCAACGCACGAGCCCCGCACAGGAGCGCGAACAGGCGCGCCGGCTCGCGGAGCGGTATCGCGTCGAGTTCGTCGACATGGACACGTTCCATCTCGACAACGAGCTGTTCCGGTCGATTCCCGCCGACGTGATGCTGCGCTACGGGTTCGTCCCGCACCGCCGCGAAGGCGATGTCCTGGTCATCGTGGTCTCGGATCCGACGGACCTGATGATGCAGGACGAGCTCCAGCAGCTCCTGGGCGTGAGGTTGAAGGTGACGGTCGGCCCGGCATCGGCCATCCAGGCGATGCTGAAGAAGTCCGAGAGCAGCCAGCGCGTGCTCGAGGATGCCACCGAGAGCTTCCAGCTCCAGCTGCTCAAGGAGGACGAGTCGGGCGAGGAGTCGCTCTCGGTCGAGAAGCTCACGAGCGACATCAGTCCGATCATCAAGCTGATCGACTCGACCGTCTTCGCCGCGCTGCAGCGACGCGCGAGCGACATCCACATCGAGACGCAGGACGATGCGGTGGTGGTGAAGTACCGCATCGACGGCGTGCTGCAGCCCGCGATGCGCCCGATCGACAAGCGGTTCGCCGGTCCGATCATCTCGCGCATCAAGGTGATGGCCGAGCTCGACATCGCCGAGAAGCGCGTGCCGCAGGACGGCCGTTTCAGGCTGCGCATGCGCGGCAAGACGATCGACTTCCGCGTGTCGGTCATGCCGAGCGCGCACGGCGAGGACGCGGTGATCCGCATCCTCGACAAGGAGTCGATCAGCGAGCAGTTCCGCGAACTGCGCCTCGACATCCTCGGCTTCCCGGAGGAGGAACTGCGCCGGTTCCGCAAGTACATCCGCGAACCGTACGGCATGGTGCTGGTGACGGGCCCCACGGGATCGGGCAAGACGACGACGCTGTATGCGGCGCTGTCGGAGATCAAGTCCGTCGAGGACAAGATCATCACGATCGAGGATCCCGTCGAATACCAGTTGAAGGGCATCGTGCAGATTCCCATCAACGAGAAGAAGGGCCTCACGTTCGCGCGCGGGCTGCGCAGCATCCTGCGTCACGACCCCGACAAGATCATGGTCGGCGAGATCCGCGACTCGGAGACCGCGCAGATCGCGATCAACTCCGCGCTCACGGGGCACCTGGTCTTCACCACCGTCCACGCCAACAACGTGCTCGACGTGCTCGGCCGCTTCCTCAACATGGGCGTCGAGGCCTATCAGTTCGTGTCGGCGCTCAACTGCGTGCTGGCGCAGCGTCTGGTCCGCAAGATCTGCGACGACTGCCGGCGGCCCGTGGAGGTCTCGGAGGCGCAGCTGCGCGAAGCGGCGATGGATCCGACGCTCGCGCACACGCACACGTTCTACGAGGGGGCAGGCTGCCTCGAATGCAACGGGTCGGGGTTCCGCGGCCGCATGGCGATCTGCGAACTGCTCGATCTCACGGACACCATCCGTGACATGATCCTGGCGCGCCGGCCCAACTCCGAGATCAAGCGCGCGGTGCGCGAGGAGGGCATGCGGTTCCTGCGCGAGTCGGCGGTCTCGCGCGTGCTCTCGGGCGAGACCACGCTGCGCGAGATCAACAAGGTCACTTTCGTCGACTGAGTCATGCCGTCGCTGCCTGCCTGGCTTCGCACTCCGCCGCCCACCTTGGGCCTCCACCTCGACGCCGGCCGCGTGACGGCCGTGCAGATCGATCGGGGCGCTCCCACACCCGTCATCCGCGCCGTGGCATGGGCCGCACTGCCCGACGGCGCCCTGGTGCCGTCGCTGACGTCGACCAACATCCTGCACCGGCAGGCTGTCGTCGACGCGCTGCGCGCCGTTGTCGAGCAGGTCGGCGGCCGCCCGCGCCGCGTGGCCGTGGCGATCGCCGACACGGCCGCGAAGGTGTCGCTGCTGCCGTTCGAGCAGGTGCCCGCGCAGGTGCGCGATCTGGAACAACTGGTACGCCTGCAGTTACGCAAGAGCGTGCCGTTCCCCGTGGAAGACGCGCAGGTCACGTGGGCGCGCGGCGGCGAGCATGCCGGGTTCATCACGCTCGTGGTGACGGCGATGCGGCGCGATCTGGTGGAAGAGTACGAACAGGTGTGTGCGGAGGCGGGCCTTCAGGCCGGGACGATCGACCTCGCCACGTTCAACGTGATCAACCTGGCGTCGCTCGGCTCGCAGGGATCCGCACTGCCGGGTGATTCGCTGCTCGTGCACGTGACGGCGACGTACGCGTCGATCGCCGTGCTGCGCGACGGCGCGCTCATCTTCTTCCGCACGCGTCCGCACGACGCGGCGGAGCCCGTCGTCGACGTGGTGCACCAGACGCGGATGTTCTACGAGGATCG
>CAYRAE010000324.1:0-4661 GCA_964422175.1 uncultured Luteitalea sp.
GCGTTCGTGATCGTCGAGTCGGCGCCGGTGATGACGCCGCGCGAGCACGAGCGCCTGCGTGTGGAGACGTCCATGCGTGCAGACGGACAGAAGGGCGAGGCCATCGCGCAGGCCGTGGCGTTCATGGATCAGAAGTTCGAGGTCGCGCGCACGGGTGAAGGCTGGTCGCGGCTCGAGCACGCGATGGCTGTCGGCGCGCGTGCGGGCTGGCTGTCGTACGTCAATGCACCCGGGTCGCTCGATTCGCTGCGCTGGCACTGGGACCACGTGTTCTCGTACGACCCGCTACCTGTCCTGAAGCAGCTCCAGGTGCCGATGCTGGTGTTGTATGGCGAGCTCGACAGCGTGGTGCCGCCGAAGGTGCACAAGGCGCGCATGGAACAGGCCGTGCGCGAAGCCGGCCGCCACGACGTGACGATCCGCGAGTTCGCGCGCGCGAATCACGGGTTCTTCGAGGCGATCACCGGAGGGCGCGGGGAGCAGCCGAATCTCGGGAACTTCGTGGCCGGCTACTTCGAGACGCGCACCGACTGGGTGTTGACCCTCTCACAGGACGGCCCGTCGACGAGCGAATTACAGAATCAGTAGGTCACGCGACAACTTCGATCGATCCCGGGCCGGCCGGCCGCGCTGCACGCGTGCCGACCGGCCCGTATTGCGTGCGTGGAACTCCCTGGTACGGCTCTTGCCTTACTGGCAGCGGCGAGTTGTCCATGCGATTCAAGACTACTGACCTCCGGTCCGCGGCAGGCTTCACCCTCCTCGAGGTGCTCATCGTCGGGGCGATCGTCGGCACCCTGCTGGCGACGTCGGTGATGGTGCTGCCGTCGGTCGTCAATCTGGCGCGCGCCGACTCCGGGAGTTCCGAGTTGATGGCGGCGTTGCGAACCGCCCGTGAGCGGGCCATCACCGAGCGCCGGAACATGACGGTCACCTTCGTTGCGCCCAATATCGTCGAAGTACGGCGCGACGAACTGTCCGTCAATGCGGCTGGCGACATCGTCGTGACCGGCACGACCCTCGTGTCGGAGACCGCCGTGTCGCAGGGAATGGAGTTCCGTCGCTTCGGCGCCGATGTACCCGACACGCCGGACGGGTTCGCTCCGATCGGCGACGACATCGAGTTCACGGGTGGCGAGCCCTGGCAGTTCACGGCGGAAGGCACGCTCGTCTCGCAGAGCGGCGACGTGGTCAACGGAACCGTCTTCATGGGTCGCGTGAACGATCCGCTCACCGCCAGGGCCGTCACGCTTTTCGGCGCCACCGCCCTGCTCCGCGACTGGAGCTGGAACGGTGCTGCCTGGGTTGACTGACATGACGCCATCATCTCGATCGCGCGCCGCCGACGAACGCGGATTCAGCCTGCTCGAAGCCCTCGTGGCCCTGCTGTTGCTGTCGACGGCGCTGCTGGGGCTCGGGCAGGTCTTCGTGATGGGCATGACCAACGTCTCGACCTCGTCGGCCAATCTGATCGCCAGGGAGAAGGCGCGCGAGGCCATCGAGACCGTCCATACGGCTCGCGACACGCGCGTGCTCACGTGGCACCAGATCCGCAACGCCGCGAGCCCGCGCATGTGCACGGGCGTCGCCGAACCCGCCGGCTGGAACTCGACGACAGCCGGCGTGTTCCTCGAAGGCGAACAGGCGGGTGGCCTGCGGACGGCAGGCCCTGACGGCCTGGTCAACACCGCCGACGACGGCGACGTGGAAGTCGTCAGGCATCCCGGCCCCGATGGCGTGATCGGCAACCTCGACGACAGGAACGAGCCGCTGTCGCAGTACTGGCGACGGATCGAGATCTGCGATCTGAGCAATTCCCTCCGTGAAGTACGCGTCAGCGTCCGCTATCGCGTTGGCAGCATCGAGCGGACCTACCGCCTCACGACGTTCATCTCCAACTATTCCTGACGCCATGGCCGACTGCACATCGAAGAAGAATCGTGAGGCGGGCTTCTCGCTCGTGGAGCTCGTCTTCAGCATGGCCGTGATGGCCGTGGTCATGTCCGGCGTGATGTCGGTGATGATGGACGTCACCGTCGCGAAGGACACGGTCTCGCTCACGACGACGACGAATCAGAACCTGCGCGTCGCGATGGACCTCATCGTGCGCGACCTCCTGCAGACGGGGCAGGGCCTGCCCAACGGGCGCGTGATCGGCATCCCTTCGGGAGCCGGTGCGACGCCCGTGCGGCGTCCGGGACCGTTCGACCCTCCGAACGACCCGTCGACGATCGTCTACCAGTTCGATCCCTCGCTCGTGGCGCTGCCGGCGCTGACGTCGGGACCCGCGCTGGGGCCTGACGTGAGTGCCGTACCCACCGACATGATCACGGTGATCGGTGCCGACAGCGCGTTCGAGGGCGTCCAGCTGAGCGCGTTGAACGCGACGAGCATGACCGTCGTGCCCACGCTGAACGTGAGCGACAACCCCGACGTGGCGCGCGACAACCTGCAGGTCGGCGACCTGATCATGCTGACCAAGCAGTCGATGAGCACGCTGAAGTACGTGACGCGGATCGTGAACAACCAGGTGTTCTTCGAAACCAACGATCCGATGAACCTGAACCAGACCAGCGCGACGGTCGTCGGCACGCTGGCGCACTACGTCAGCCTCGTGCCGGAAGTCGCCGCCTGCGAACTGCCGCCACCCAATCCGTGCGGGCAGATGGTGGTGCCGTCGGTGGCCACGCGCATCAGGATGGTCACCTACTATCTCGACCCGATCGATACGGGCGCCGGCCTTCGACTGATGCGCCGCATCAACGCCCGGCCTGCGACGGTGGTCGCGTTCTCCATCGATCGCCTCGAGCTGACGTACGACCTCATCGACGATGAGGACAACCCGACAGACGTCGCGCTCGACCCCGCCGACATCGCCGGCACCGGCGCGTGCTCGCCGCAGCCGTGTTCACCGAATCAGGTGCGCAAGGTCAACGTGCACCTGATGGGACGCTCGCGTCAGGTGCACCCGAAGACCCGGCAGTTCCTGCGCAACACACTCAACACGCAGGTGAGCCTGCGGAGCCTCGCGCTCGTGGATCGCTACTCATGAGGACCCCGGACATGTCCAGTCGACACGTACCCCCCGCCGTGCCCGCCGATCTCCGGTCGGGCGAGCGCGGCATGGCGCTGCTGTCCACCATCATGGTCATGATGCTGATCTCGGCCATCATGGTCGGGTTCATCGCCGTGGTGATCGGCGATCAGCAGAGCGGCGGCCTCAACAGGGATCAGACGCAGGCGTACGCCGCGGCGCACGCGGGCCTCGAGAAGCTCACGTCTGACCTCGGCGACGTCTTCCTGGGTGGCAACTACAGCCCGGATGCCACGCTGCTGGCGTCGCTCGAGGCCGACCCTCCCGTGATCGACGGATTCACGTTCACGTCACCCGGAGAGGGCGCGGGAACGGGCTACCGCGTGGAGGCGCAGCCGACCGTCACGCGGCAGGTGCCATCGGGACCCTTCCAGGGCCTGGTCGGGCTGTTGACGCCCTACGAGATCACTGTCACGGCACGGTCGTTCTCCGGTGGCGAAGTCCGCATGCGCAGGACGATGCAGACGGTCGGCGTGCCGGTGTTCCAGTTCGGCATCTTCTCGGAGAACAACCTGTCGTTCCACGCCAACGAGTACGCGTTCGGCGGTCGCGTGCACAGCAACCAGAACATCTTCATCGCGTCGGTCGCGGGCACCACGCTGACGCTCGCCGATCGCGTGACGGCCGTGGGCGAGATCATCAGGACGCACTTCGCCAACGGGAGACCAGCGTCCACGTATACGGGCACCATCAGGATGGCCAAGGCCGCCGGGTGCCAGCCGCCACCGGCCGGGATGACCTCGTGCCGCAACCTCGCGATGAACGAGGGCAGCCTCACGGGCACGCTCGGGTCCACACCGACGTCGAACTGGACGTCGCTGTCGCTCGGCACCGCCAACTACAACGGTTACATCAAGACGGGCAACACAGGTGCGCGCGCGCTGGAGCTTCCGCTCGTGAGCGATGGTGCGGAGCCTGTCGACATCATCCGCCGACCCAACCCCGCCGTGCCGGACCCGCCGACGCTGACGCCGCAGCGCTTCTTCAACCTGGCGTCGCTGCGCGTCCTGCTGTCGGACACGGCGGCACAGTTGACGTCGCTGCCTGGCGTCGTCGGCACTCCTGTCTCGCTCGAGACAGCCAACCTGCCCGGAGCGGCCGGGGGGTTCCCGCTGGCCGGGTCGAACGGCAATCAGCGGCAGGGTTACAGGTCCGCCAACAACACGGCGCTGACAGGAGGCTTCATCCTGATCAACAAGCAGGACGCGGCCGGTAACTGGACCGATGTGACCAACGAGATCCTCTCGCTCGGGATCTCGGGCAGGAACCTGTGGGCTTCGTGCTCGGACGTGCACCCCAACGCGATCATCCGCATCCAGCGCGTGAAGGAAGACCCCGCGACCGGCACCTGCGGCAGTGCTGCGACGGGCGCCCCGCGCACGGATTTCTGGCCGAACACGCTGTACGATCCGCGCGAGGGACTCCGGCGTGACGTCGAGTCACTCACGCAGAACGACATGTATCTCGGCGGCGTGATGCACTACATCGAGTTCGACGTCAACAACTACCGGCGTTGGCTGCTGGGAGACTTCGGGACGAGCGGGCCTGGCTCCCAGGACGAGACGGG
>CAYRAE010000325.1:0-4647 GCA_964422175.1 uncultured Luteitalea sp.
GCAGTTGCGCGAGCGTGCGAATGCGGCCGGGAACCGACGGCAAGACGCGGCGCCGTTGTACTCGAGGGCCTGCAGCGTCAACGGGCATGGCGGGTTCCTCCGTTCCGGCGGCGACGCGTGGGCGTGCGTTCGGCGCCTGATGTGGGCACGACGTCTTCCGACGTCCCGCCGCGCTTTTCCACGAGTCTGATCCGATCGATGACCATCGACCTGTCAGCGGCCTTGAGCATGTCGTACACCGTGAGTCCTGCGACGGCGACAGCCGTGAGCGCTTCCATCTCCACACCCGTCTGACCGGTGGTGCGCACGGTGGCCTCGATGGCGATGCCGCCGCGCGCCAGCTCCACGTCGACGCGCACGCCGCTCAGTGCGAGCGGATGACAGAGCGGCACGATCGCCGCCGTCTGCTTGGCCGCCATGATCCCGGCGATGCGCGCGGTCTGCAGGGGGTCGCCTTTCTTCAGCCCGCCCGCGCGCACGAGGCGTCGCGCGGCGGCCGAGACATGCACGAAACCGCGCGCGATGGCGACACGCGACGTGATCGGCTTGTCCGACACGTCCACCATGCGCACGCGTCCGGCCGCGTCGGCGTGCGTCAGCGTGGCCGGCGCGCGCTCAGACATCGAGATGTCCGTTGGCCAGGAAGAACGACAGGCTTTCGAACGTCACGGTGAGATCCATGTCCTTCAGTTTCACGTGGGGCGGCACGCGCAGGTTGCCGGCCGAGAAATTGAGAATCGCACGCACGCCGGCCGCCACCACGGCGTCGACAGATTCCTGCGCTGCCTCGCCAGGCACGCAGATCACCGCGATGTCGATACGCTCACGTTCGACGAGTCGTTCGAGGTCGCGCGCGTGCCGGATTGGCACGCCGCTGCGGGAATACTGCCCCACCTTGTCGCGCGCCGTGTCGAGCAGCGCCACCACGTCGAAGCCGTCCTTGCGGAAGCCCGCATAGTCGGCCAGCGCGAGTCCGAGGTTGCCGGCCCCGACGATCACCACCTTGATGCTGCGGTCGAGACCGAGGATCTGGCGCAGGTGGCGCTTCAGATCCTTCACGTAGTACCCCACGCCGCGAATGCCGAACTCGCCGAAGTGCGCGAGGTCCTTCCTGATCTGCGGCGCGTTCAACTGGAACTGCGACGCCAGGCCGAGCGACGACACGGTGTTGACGCCCGCCGCATCCAGGGTGTCGAGGCAGCGCAGGTACACGGACAGGCGCGCTGTCGTGAGCTCCGAGACATGGTCACCCCCTGTCCGGGCCCGCTCGATGTCGGACATCCCGGCCATGATAGCGGAAGCTCCGGCTTGGGATTGCCGTCGACTTGGGTTATACGTCGCCGCATGGCCGAGCCGACCTTCACACCCTATGTGCCAGCGGACCAGGCGCCGCCGGAGTTCACGGCGAGAGCCGTCCTGCTCGGCGCCCTGTTCGGCCTCCTCTTCGGCGCGTCGACGGTGTACCTGGGCCTGCGCGCCGGCCTCACGGTGAGCGCCTCGATCCCGATCGCCGTGCTGGCGATCTCGGTGCTGAAGCGCTTCGGCGGTTCCACCATCCTCGAGAACAACATCGTCCAGACGATCGGGTCGGCCGGCGAATCGGTGGCGGCTGGCGTGGTCTTCACGATCCCCGCGCTGATCTTCCTCACGCCGTACGGGCCCGCGTACTTCAACTACTTCCAGATCACGATGCTCGCGTTCGCCGGCGGCATCCTCGGCGTGCTCCTGATGGTGCCGCTGCGGCGCGCGCTCATCGTGAAGGAGCATGGTGTCCTGCCCTATCCCGAAGGCACCGCGTGCGCGGACGTGTTGATCGCCGGCGAGCGAGGCGGGCAACTCGCGTCGCTCGTGTTCAAGGGGCTCGGCGTCGGCGCCGCGTTCAAGGCGCTGCCGTGGATCCTGCAGCTCGTACGCACCGAGGTCGGCTACACGACGCCGAAGACCAGCGCGTTTCCGAACGCCACTCTGAACGTGGACATCTCGCCCGAGTACATGGGCGTGGGGTACGTGATCGGACCGCGCATCGCGGGCGAGATGGTGGCCGGCGGCGTGCTCTCGTGGATGGTGCTGCTGCCGTTGCTCACGATCGTCGGCGCCTACATGCCGATACCGTTCCCGCCTGCGCCAGCCGACGGCCTCCGCATCGTGGACATGGCGCCCGGCCAGATCTGGAGCCAGTACATCCGCTACATCGGCGCCGGCGCGGTGCTCGCCGCGGGCCTCATCACGCTGGCCCGGACGATCCCGACGATCGTCTCGTCGTTCCGCGACAGCGTGAAGGATCTCCGCGCCGACGGCGCACGCCACGCGCAGCGCCGCACCGAGCGCGATCTGCCGGCTGGCGTGGTCCTCGCCGGCACGTTGCTGCTCGCGACCGCACTCGCCGTCGTGCCGGGCATGCCGACGCAGGGCAACCCGCTCGCGGCCGGCCTCGTGGTGCTCTTCGGGTTCTTCTTCGTCACCGTCGCGTCACGCATCGTCGGGTTGATCGGGAGCTCGTCGAGTCCCGTGTCCGGCATGACGATCGCGACGCTGATCCTCACGTGCACGATCTTCGTGAGCCTGGGATGGACGGGTGATTTCTACGCGCCGATCGCGCTGACGGTCGGCGCCGTCGTGTGCATCGCCGCCGCCAACGCCGGGGCCACGTCGCAGGATCTCAAGACGGGGTTCCTCGTCGGCGCCACACCGAGATCCCAGCAGATCGGCCTCGTGATCGGCGTTGTCGTGTCGGCGCTCATCATCGGCGTGACGACGCTCTACCTGCACAAGGTGATGGTGATCGGATCGAACGCGCTGCCCGCACCGCAGGCCACGCTCATGTCGACCATCATCCGCGGACTCCTGAGCCAGAACCTTCCGTGGGGCCTCGTCCTGACCGGCGTGTTCATCGCCGTGACGATGGAGTTGTGCGGCGTGCGGTCACTGTCGTTCGCGGTGGGCGCGTATCTGCCGATTGCCACCACCGCACCGATCTTCGCCGGTGGACTCGTGCGATGGCTGGTGGAACGGTCGACCGGCCGGCACGACGACTCGGACGTCAGCGCCGGGACGCTCTTCAGCTCGGGCCTCATCGCCGGCGGGTCGATCGCCGGTATCGTGTACGCCGTCCTGTACGGCTCGCGTGACTACATGCCCTCGTTCCTGCGGGTGGAAGACGCGCAGGAGAGCCTCGGACGCATTCCCGCGCTGCACGAGGGACTGCCGGGACACCTCATCGGCGCGGGGGTGTTCGTGCTGCTGGGCGTCATTCTGGCGCGTGTCGGCAGGCGGCGTGTCAACTGAGGCGCCCGCTCGGGCGTCGATACATCGTATGGTCGTTCCCGCACTGTTCGTCCTCGCCCTGTGTCTCGCCGCCGTGCCCGGAGTCGCCTCGGCGCAGATCCGGGCCGAGACGACGGGTACGCGCCGCGCGACCACGCTCGACACGCTCGCCGCGTACCCGGGCTTCCATCATCTGCAGCCCGTCCGCGTACGCGCGCGGCTCGTGACCGATCAGGTGGGCACGGCCCTGCTGAGCGGCGAGACGCGCCTGCTCGCCGTCGGCAACGCGGCTGTCGCGCACGGCGACGGCGACGTGGAGGCGACGGGCGTGTTCGTCGACGTCGGCCGTCTCACACGCGACGACCAGCGCGTCGCGACGTACGACCTGGCGGCGCTCTCGGAGAAGGTCCTCCGGCGCGAGTGGCCGGCACAGGGCGAACTGCTCATCCTGCTTGTCGACACGGTGACCAACGCCGAACCGCTCTCGGCCCCGTCGGTGCGCGGTGTCGCGCTCGACCCGGCACGCTTCACGGGACAGACGGTGACGGTGGCGGGACGATTCCGTGGACGGAATCTGTTCGGCGATCAGCCGGCAGGACCCGGGCGCAGCAAGTTCGACTTCGTGATCCAGCTCGCCGACGCCAGCGTCTGGGTGGTGGGCCGGCGTCCGCGCGGCAAGGGGTTCGACCTGAACATCGACGCGCGCGTGGACACGGGGCGATGGCTCGAAGTGCAGGGTGATGTGCACACGGCCAGGGGACTCGTGTGGATCGAGGCCATCGACATCCGCACCGCGCAGCCGGTCACCGATCAGCCGCCGGTGGAGACCACGGCCGCCGAGCTCCCGCCGCAGCCGCCACCACAGGTGATCTTCTCGACGCCGACCGATGGTGATGCGGATGTGGCCGGCGACGTCCGCGTGCGGCTGCAGTTCTCGCGCGACATGGCGGGCCAGACGTTCAAGGGCCGCGTCACGGCGGCGTACGCGCCCGTCGACGGCGCTGACGCGCTCGAGATGCCGGCGTTCTCGACCAGCTACGATCAGGGACGCCGCGTACTGGAGTTGAAGTTCTCGACGCCATTCGAACGGGCGCGGACGGTGGTGATCCGGCTGCTTCCCGGCATCACCGCGTTCGACACACAGCCGCTCGCGCCCTACGAGCTTCGATTCACGACGGGGCGCTGACCGCCACGTCTCGCGTCAGGTCGTCGCCGCGGCGCGCTCGGCTGCGGCAGCCTCATCGAGGAGCCGTGCCACCTCGTCCCGCACGCGATCGGCCAGGGCGTCGCGATCGGACAACTGTAAGCCATCGGTTTCGATTGGCGCACCGAAGTGGACGCGGATCGTCGTCGGCCAGATGAGCGGACTGCCGGGACGCATGG
>CAYRAE010000326.1:0-4645 GCA_964422175.1 uncultured Luteitalea sp.
CCGCAGCTCGCCAGCCGCCGAGCCCCGCGAGCACGCGCCACCGAGTCGTTCCTGCGCGCCGCACGTCACGCAGCTCGTCGAGCAGATCCTGCATCGACGCGTGACGCTGTTGCGGGTCCTTCTCCAGGGCTCGTTCGATCGCGGCGGCGAAGGCAGCAGGTACGCGTCGATTCAGTTTTCGCACCGGAATCAGCGGCGCCGACAGGATCGCCTTCGCGAGCGCCGTCGGCGAGTCGCCCTTGAACGGACGCTGGCCGGTCGTCATCTCGTACAGGAGCACGCCCACCGAGAAGACGTCGCTTGCCGCCACTGGTGGATGTCCGGCGACCTGCTCGGGCGACAGGTAGGGATCCGGTTCCGCGGCGTGGCCATCCTCGGCGGGATCGATGTCCACGGCTGTCGTCGCGAAGGCTCCGAGATCCGGTGCCGACCCCGACGGATCGGCGACGGCACTCCCGAGACTCATCAGCTTCACGTGCCCGTCGCTCGTGACGCGCACGTGGTCCGGACGAACGTGTCCGTGAACCAGTCCGCGGCGATGCACGGCGCACAAGGCCCCGGCCAGCTGCGTGCCGATCTCCGCGATGCGATCGACCGGCATGAGGCCCGCCGACGTCAACTCGTCGAGGCGATGGCCCGACAGCAGTTCGCGCACGAGGTAGGGCTGCCCATCCTCTTCGCCCCAGTTGTGGACGGCGCAGATGTGCGGATGCGTGACGAGCGAGGCCACGTGCGCCTGCCGGCGGAAGCGATCGATGGCCTCCTGCGACACGTCGGGTCCACGGCGCAGCAGCAGGAGCGCGACGGTCCGCTGCAGCCGTGCGTCCCTCGCACGCCAGATCTCGACGAGTCCGTCCTGCCCGATGCGCTCGAGCAACTGGTAGTGCCCGATCGAGACGGGCGACGAGTCGCGGGAGTTGTCGGGAGACACGGCCGGGTGCGCTCAGGGTGCTGTCAGGGTGAGCCTCTGTTGCCCGCAGCTGGCGCGTTGGTGGAGGCGGCACCAGACGCGAGCCGATCGTACTCTGCCTTGGCGACGCGTCGGGGAGGGAAGTCGTCGTCGGCAGCACGCCAGAACGACAGCGCCATTTCGTAAGACGAACGCGCCACCGTCACGTTCCCTCCCGCGAGGCGCACGCGCGCCAGGCCGAGCCACGCGAGCGGCACCATCGGCGCGAACGGGTCGGTCCCGCGGTTCCTGATCAGGCGCTCGTATTCGGCGGCCGCCTCGGCCCACGCCCCCTGCTCCCTGTACGCCTCGGCACGCAGGTAGGTGGGCACCAGCGCGCCCATGCCGCCTGTTTCGGTAGGGCTGGCCGCGTCGAGCGCGGCAACGGCCTCCGCCCACTGCCCTGCGTGCAGCGCGATCGACGCGCGCGTGACGGGCGCGAGCACGGTCCGCACGTATGTCGACTCGGGCGAGTGCGCTTCGGCGGCGGCGAGCATGGCCAGAGCGTCAGCGCGCGCACCCGCGAGCCCCAGCGCCGCTGCCGCCCTGAGCCGCGCCGACGAGGCACCATCGTCGCCATGGCTTGCGAACGCGAGCATGCGTCTGACACGCGCCTCCAGATCGGGTCCCGGACGCTCGATCGCTTCGAGCCACGCCAGATGTGAGGCCTGCCCCGCCGCGTTGCCCTGGAGCCCGCGCGCAAGCGCCAGTTCGATCGCGCGACGGTAGAGTGCCTCGCCGTTCGTCCAGCGTCCCTCGAACATCGCGATCTGCGCCTGCGCGGCCACGAGATCGAACTCGCGTGTCTGTCCACGCGCCCAGGCGATCTGCGCGTCGGCGGCGGGATCCTCCGCCAGGACCTGCAACTGGTACAGGAGGCGCCGCGTCGGCACCGTCGCGGTACCGCGCGCCACCGCCTCCGCCGCCACGCGCCGCGCATCGTCGTAGCGATCGAGTCCTCGGTAGGCCACCGCGAGGTTCGACACGGCGAAGGGATGTTCAGGCGTCCGGCGCAACGCCTCGGTGGCCGCCACCACGGCCTTGTCGTACTGCCCGAGCCTGTTGTAGACCACGGCGAGCGCGTTGGCGGGAACGAAGTCGCGCGGATAGGCGGCCTGCCATGCCTGCAGCGTCTCGACGACGGCATCCTGATCGCCCGTGACGCGGTCGTGGTACTGGTACCTGATGAAGAGACGTTCGTGTTCGCTGACGCGATTCTGGTGTGCGAACGCCTCGCGCGCGTGCGCTTCGCTCTTCTCCAGCTCGCCGATCACGCCGTAGACCGTCGAGAGCGTCGCGTGCGCCTGCGCGAACGTCGGATCGAGCTCGATTGCCTGGTTGAGGAACGCGATCGACTCGAGCTCCCTGCCGCGACGCCGTTCCTCGAGTCCCATGGCGTACGCCTTCAGCGCGGGCAGCGACGGCGTGGTGGCCTGCGCGATGGGCGTGTCGAAACGCGCGAGCGACGGCAGCGACTCGCCGAGCGTCGTGCGCAGCCCGGACGCGATCATGCCGAGCTCGGCCAGCACCGACTCGGCGTTGGCAGCTTCGGCCTGCGCCTGGGCGAGCGTGCCTCCCGTGCGGCAGTCCGTGGCGGTGACGGTGAGCACGTACTGCGATCCGAACGGCGCCAGCCGACCGTCGATGAGGGCCTTGACGCCAAGACGCTGGCAGGTCTCGCGCGCAACGTCGTGCGTCAGCCGCTCGTCGGGTGCGCGTCCCATCAGTCGCAGCGTCTCGGCGATGCGTCCGTCAGGCACGATGGCGAGGAACGGCGACTGGGCGAGCTGCACTTCGAGTGCCGTGCGCAGCGTGTCGTCGAACACGGGATTGCCCGTGGCGTTCTCGAACGCACCAATCACGATGCTGTCGCGATCGGTGAGCGCGACGGGGCGTCGCGTGTACCACGCCGCCGCCAGGCTGCCCGCGACGAGCAGCGCGGACGCGGCCAGGCCCGCACGGCGCCAGCGTGTCGCGCGATCGACACGGGCACCACCATCGGCGAGCAGGCGCGGGGCGGGGCCGCTCGGAGCCTGCGCGCGCGCCAGGTCCGAGGCGAGATCGCTGGCGCGCTGATACCGCTGGGCCGGATCGGCGGCCAGCAGCTTGACGATGATCGCGTCGAGCGCGCGAGGCACGCCGGGCTGCAGCGAGCGCGGCGGCACGAACACGCCGTTGCTGATCCGGTTGAGGATCTGCGCGATGTCGTCACCCTCGAACGCGCGTCGGCCCGTGACCATCTCGTAGAGCACGCTGCCGAGGGAGAAGAGGTCCGTACGCGCGTCGAGCGGGTCGCCGCGCGCCTGCTCCGGCGACATGTAGAACACGGTCCCCATCGCCATGCCGGTCTGGGTCAGGTGCAGCGGACGCGAGGAGGACCCATGTGTGCGCGCCAGATCGGGCGGCGGATCGCGCTGGATCGGTGCGAGTCCAGACGCAGTCCCGGCCCCCGGCTCGTCGCTGGCGAGACGCGCCAGTCCGAAGTCCACGACCTTCACGTGATCGCCTTCCGTGACGAACAGGTTGGCGGGCTTGATGTCTCGATGGATGATGCCCTGTCTGTGCGCGGCGTCGAGTGCGTCGGCCACCTGACGGGCGAGGACGATGACGCGCGCGGGCGGCATCGGGCCCTCCTCGATCAGCTCGCGCACCGTCACGCCTTCGAGGCGCTCCATCACGATGAACGCCTGGCCGTCGTGCTCGCCGAGCTCGTGGATCGTACAGATGTGCGGATGCTGGAGCGACGAAGCCAGCCGGGCCTCACGGCGGAAACGCGTCAGCCACTCCTTCGACGCCGCGGCTTCGGGATGCAGGATCTTGATGGCGACTTCGCGGCGCAGGCGCGTGTCTTCGGCTCGATGGACCTCGCCCATGCCGCCGACGCCCAGCAGGCCGACGAGGCGATAGTGCGAGAGGTGCGCAGACGCCATCAGCGTGGAGCGTTCGTACCGTCCCACCACCGCGAGAGTCCGGCGCCGGCCGGGCGCGCGTGGTGCGCGTAGTGAGACGTGTCGTTGAAGAGCATCAGCCGCGCGCGCACCGTGTCTCGGAAGTCGAGCACGTTGAGGCACGCGGGCGCCTGGTCGAGACGATCGCGATAGCCGCGCGCGTCGAACCCGAGG
Organism: uncultured Luteitalea sp.; assembly: GCA_964422175.1. GTDB lineage: Bacteria > Acidobacteriota > Vicinamibacteria > Vicinamibacterales > Vicinamibacteraceae > Luteitalea. Next base: position 4,072 of record CAYRAE010000326.1, read on the forward strand.
AGACTGCTGAGGAGGATGCGGATCGTGGCCTTGTGCGACACCACCAGGACGCACTCGCCCTGGTGCGTGGTGACCACTTCGCGGATGACGGGGAGCGCGCGTGCCAGCACCGTGACGCCAGACTCGCCCCCCTCGGGCGCGAACGTGAACGGATCCTCTTCCCACGCGGCGTACTCGTCGCCGAAGCGCGCTTCGACCTCTGCGCGCGTGAGCCCCTCCCAGCGGCCGTGCCCGATCTCGGCGAGCCCGTCGCGCACGATGGGCTCGAGGTCGAAGGTGCGCCCGATGATATGCGCCGTCTCCACCGTCCGCGACAGCGGGCTGGTGTAGATCGCCGTCACGGGATCGTGGCGGAGCCGTTCACCGAGCTTGGCCACCTGCCAGCGGCCTTCGTCCGACAGGTCCACGCCCACGGCACCGGAGAATCGATTCTCCGCTGTCAGCTGCGTGGCGCCATGGCGAACGAGGAAGAGACGCGTGGTGGGCATGGAGGGGATAGTATCCGCCTTCGCACCTTCGGTGCTTCGGCGAGACAGGCTCACGGATAGCGGCAGCCGGCATTCCCGGCATCGCG
>CAYRAE010000327.1:0-4616 GCA_964422175.1 uncultured Luteitalea sp.
GGTTCTCGAACCAGACGAGTTGCGTCCCGCTGATGGCGACGACGTCGGGCTTGCCGTCGGCGTTCATGTCCGCCGTCGTGACGGCGTAGCCGACGCCGAACTCGCGGCGGATCTCCTGCCGCTCGAACGTCACCGTTGTCGAGCCCGGTGCGGCCTGCTGCGAAGACGCGGCGAGATGGCCGAGGGCGGTACACGCCAACGCCGCACCAGCCAGAACGGCACCGGCGCGGCGGGTCACGCGATGTTGCAGGGAGAGCCGTTGCATGAGCCGCACTCTACACCGGCTCGCGCGGCGGCGGGCCTCAGGCGCGACGCACGCGGCGAACGATCCAGTGGGTGGCGAACAGGCCGAGGCCGAGGAGCGCCAGGCCACCCGGTTCAGGCACCGACGCACTCTGGAACGTGACTTCGCTCAGGAACACCCACGAGTGCCCGTTCTCGTCGTCGCGGAACAGCTGCAGTTCGAGTGGTCCTGTGGCCGCAAGCTGCGAGAAGGTGAACGCGACGGGAGCCCCACCGGGGTCGTCGGTCAGCGAATACGTGGTTCCGTTGATGCGGACCGCCCGGGGTGTCGACACGCCACCTGCACCGTTCGAGTCGTCGACGTGGATCGTCAGCGAGTCGATGGTGGTACCGGCCGCGAAATAGAACGTGATGGTGGGATCGATGCCGTCCCAGCCGACGTAGGGGCCGTTGCCATCAGGCGCCTCGGCGACGAACCAGTTGGTGGTCGCGATGACGCCGTCGGTCAGGTCTCCGAGACCGCCTGTCAGCTGCGCGCCATTCTCAGTAGTGTTTCCGGTGCCGGTGTAGCTCTCGTCCCAGTAGTTGTACGTCCCCGTGTGGCCATTGAGCATGTCGTACCAGAGGGGCAGTACCGGAGCGGCAGTGGCTATCGATCCGCTGGCGAGGACGGCCAGTACGGCAAGGAATGGCGTTGTGCGAAGCATGACGGAAATATCCTGGCGAGAGGCGTGACGGGATTGGTTCAGGACGCCGGCCGTCAGTGTCTCCGCAACGTATCGCGACTGCAAGCAGAGCCGTGGATTTTTCCTACCTCTTCCCTTTTCCTTTCCGTGAGCCGTAAGCCGCAAGCCGTGAGCCGTGAGCCGTGAGCCGTAAGCCGTAAGCCGTGAGCCGCTTACGGCACCCCCGGCGGATTGATCACGGCCTGGATCCCGGGATCGCCGAGCGTCTCCGGCGTGACGAGCACGACACCCGTGTCGACGACCTCACTGACAGGCTCGCCCTTCAGGTAATCGACCATCGTCTTCACGCTGAGGTAGCCCATGTTGACCGGGTTCTGCGCGACGAAGCCGTGAATCTGTCCCGCGCGCAGCGGCTCGATGAAGCTCGCGCTGTAGTCGAAGCCCACGAAGGTCACCGCACCGGCCTTGCCGATGTCCTGGAGCGCGAGCAGCATGCCCGCGGTGGCCGACTCGTTGGACGTGAAGATGCCGTCGAGACGATCGCCGTACTGATTGAGCAGGTTCTCCGACGCGCGCTTCGCCGTGTCGCGCGTGGCGCCCGCGTATTGATCGGAGGAGATCACGGTGACGCCGGGGAAACTCGACCGCAACTCGTCGAGGAATCCCTGCTCGCGCTCCTCCGTCGCTGCTGATCCCTCTTGATACCGCAGCAACAGTACGGTCCCCTTGCCGCCGAGCAGTTCGCCCATGCGCCTGCCGGCGAGGTGACCGCCCCTGCCGTTGTCGGTGCTGACGTAGCTGACGGTGGGGTTCGGTTTCGTGAGCGCCGAGTCGAAGATCACCGTGGGAATCCCCGCCCGTGCGGCTTCCTCGACCGGACGACGCAACGCCGTGCTGTCGAGCGGGGCGAGCACGATGCCGGACACGCCCTGGCTCGTGAACCCTTCCACGACCTGGAGTTGCTGCTCGCGATCGTCCTCGCGCATCGGCCCCTTCCAGATCACCTCGACGGGCGTGCCCGCGGCCGTGTACTCCGCGGCCGCGCGCTCGGCGCCGAGCTTCACGCGCTTCCAGTGCTCGTGCGTCGAGCCCTTCGGCACGAAGCCGATCGTGATGCCCGACTTCCGTCCTCCGTCGCCGCCGCACCCCATCGCGACCGCGAGCACCGCCGCCGTCACCATCCATCGCATGCGCATGTCGCGGTACATCATGCGCCATGAGCGCGTCATGCGCCTCTCCCGAAGATGCAGGGGCGATTCCTGACAGTCTCTTCAGCCCATTGGTCAGCGGTTCACTCCGACCGCAGGACGGTGGCGGGCTCGACGCGCAACGCTCGCAGCGCGGGGACGAGCGACGCCAGGCCCCCCGTACACGCGAGCAGTGCGCAGCCGATGGCCAGCGTGCGCACGTCGTGGACCTGGAGCCCGTAGACCAGCGACTCGGCGTAGCGACCGCTCCACCACGCCACGGCAAGGCCCACCACCAGGCCGACGACGACGAGCCGCGCGGCCTCCATGAGCACGAGCCTGAGCACGTGGTCCGCGCCTGCGCCCAGTGCGAGCCTGACGCCGATCTCGTTGCGGCGCCGCGCGACCATGTACGACATCACGCCATACAGGCCGAGCGTCGAGAGGACGACCGCCAGCACGCCGAACGCGCCTGACACCGTCGCCATCAACCGCTCGCGCATGACCGTCTGCGCGATCTGATCGTCGAGTACGCGGAACTCGATCAGCAATCCCTGCTGCATCTCGGTCATGACCTGCCTGATGCTGGCCATCGTCGCGCTCGCGGGCACCTGCGAGCGCACCATGAACGTCATGAAATCGGGCGGATCCTCGTCCTGGGCCGGGGCGAAGAACGCGATCGCGCGGAAGTCCTCGCGCAGGCCGCCGTACTTGGTGTTGCGTACGAGTCCCACGACCTCGTACTCCCGGTCTGGCGTGCCCGCCACCTGTGCGTGCGCGAAGGTGCGTCCGATCGGACTGCCGTCACCGAAGACCGTCCTGGCGAACTGCTCGTTGACGATGGCCACGCGCGGACTGGAGGCCGTGTCCTGCGGGGTGAACTCGCGCCCGGCCAGGAGCGGGGTCTTCATCGCGCTGAAGTAGCCCGGGCCGACCAGCGTGAACCACGACTCCTTCTTCTCGCCGTCTGCCGCGCCTCTGGCACGCACGTCGCCGTTCCAGCTGCTGCCGCCGAACGGACTCAGCGAGACCTGCGCCACGGCGATGACGCCAGGTTGCGCGGCGATCCGCGCTTCGATCTGGTCGAACATCAGGAGGCGCTGCTCGGGCTTCATGGCCGGCAGTCGCGCGTCGACACTGGCGACCAGGACGTCTTCGGACACCATGCCCGACTCCGTGGTGAGCAGGTTACGCAACGTCTGGGCGAACAGGAGCGCGCCGCACAGCAGCACCAGCGACATCGCGACCTGTGCCACGACCAGGCTTCGGCGCAGGCGATGACGCTCGGCCGATTGCGCCGCGCCGCGGGCGCCGGACATCGCTGCCGCCGGCGGCGTGCCGGTGGCCTTGATTGCGGGCGCCACGCCGAACAGCAGGCAGGTCAGGAGCGCGAGTCCCGTGGTGAAGAGGAACAGGTTCCAGTCGAGGCCGAGCGCGAGGACGATCGGCTGGTCCTGCGTTGTCAGGAACGCGATGAGCGCACGCCCGGCGACGTGCGCGATGCCGAGGCCGAGAATGGCACCGAGACCGGCCAGCAGCAGGCTCTCCGTGCACAACTGCACGATCAGCCGCAAGCGCGACGCGCCGACGGCCTGGCGTACCGCCATCTCCCGCTGGCGCGTGCTCGCTCGCGCCAGCAGCAGGTTCGCAAGGTTGGCGCACGCGATGAGCAGCACGAGGCCGGCCACCGTCAGCAGGATCCACAGCGGATCCTTGTATGCCCGGTGCAACGAGGACATCCCCGCGCTCGCATCGTCGACGATGAGCGTGTTCTTCAGATACTTCTCGACGGCGTCAGGACGATAGCTCGGAGGTACCGTGTCGCCGAAGATCGCCGGCGACAGACCGGTCAGGTGCGCCGACGCCCGCGCGGCGGTCCACTCCGGCTTCAACCGCCCGACCATCGTGAGCCACCACGCATCGCGCCGCTCCAGTCGGCGCGCGCGGGGATCCTGCGCGAGCAGCGAATCGACGCACAGCGGTACCGCCACGTCGAACTGCCGGCCCGGCTCGAGGCCGATGAACGCCCGCGGTGTCACCCCGACGATCGGCAGCGTGCGGCCCTGCAGATACAACTCCTGGCCGAGTACCCCGGGGTTTCCGCCGTACTGACGCTGCCAGAACGCGTACGACAGGACCGCGCCGGCCTGGCTGCAATCGGCCTCGTCCTTCACGCGCACGAAGCCGCTGCCGAGCACGGGGCGCACGCCGAGGACGTCGAGGAAGTTGCTGCTCACCCACAACCCCTCGACGCGGCGCGCCTCGCCGCTCGGCGAGACGTTGAAGCTCGTCGGGCCGAACACGAGCATGTCGGAGAACGCGTCCTGCGCCTGACGCACGGCCTGGAACTGCGCATAGGTAAAGGCCTGATGACGCGACGAATACCAGCCGGAGGTGAAGAAGTCGGCGCCGCGTGCCACTGTCGCCAGTTCCCGAGGCGCCTCTACCGCCGGCAGGCTCCGCAGGCGCAGCGCGTTGATCATCTGGAAGATCGCCGTGT
>CAYRAE010000328.1:0-4583 GCA_964422175.1 uncultured Luteitalea sp.
GGCCGGCTCTCCGAGCCCGGCCCGGAATTCACAGTTTCACAATTCAGAATTGGCTCACCACCGCCAACCTTCGAAACACTCCTGAAGGTAGGCGATTGTGAAGTTCTGACATGGCGACATTCGTGAGGCCCTACTCGGACATCGCGGCGCGGCGGGTGGCGGGTTCTATCACCAGCGAGGCGACGGCAAGACAGACGGCGAGCCCGGCGGCGCAGACTGATGGGACGAGACTGACGTCGGCAGCGGCAAGCGCCATTCCCGCGACGAGCAATGCGTACAGCACGTCGACGCTGGTCAGCAGCGGCCACAGCCTGACGCGTGCGTCGGCGACGTGACGCGGGTACTGGCGTGCGCTGAACCACAGGTGCAGACGCATCGAGGTGGCGACCGCCGCCAGGCAGATGAGCGCGATATGTGCCCACGCGCGCCAGGGCCTCTGAACCGCGGCGGCCACGAGCCAGCCAGGCCACAGCATGGCGACGTACAGCGCCGCCGTCGCCGCATGATGCACGCCCATCCATCGGCTCGACCACGTGGTGCGCTCGCGCACGACGACGGGCATCGCATCATCGCGCAAGGCTGCGTCGAGGGCGTCGACGATGGCATGCATCGATGGAAATCGATCCTCCGGCTGTCGCGACAGGCATCGATGCACGAGGGCGATCTGCGCGGCCGTCAACTGCGGCGCACGCAGCGGCGTCGGCGCATCGCGCAGCATCCGCGCCCACACGCTCGCAATCGGCCCATGGCCGAACGGCACGCGCGCCGACGCGGCCTCGTAGAGCAGCACGCCATACGAGAACTGGTCCGACAACGGCGTCGCGTCTTCGCCGTCCAACTGCTCCGGTGCCTGGGCGAGCGGTGTCCCCGCCTGGCCGACGTGCGTCAGACGCGTCGTGGCGTCAGCATCTGCCAACGCAATGCCGAAGTCGATCAGCCTGATGCCGTCCTCGCCGAGCACCACGTTGCCCGTCTTCACGTCGCGATGAACGATGTGCGCCGCATGCGCGGCCGCCAGTGCGTCGGCGAGATCGCGCGCCGCGGCGTGCCACCGCTCGCGCGACAGCGGACCTCGCGCCGCGATCACCTCGGCGAGCGACGGGCCTTCCACGTACTCGGCAACAATCACCAGCAGGTCGTCCACCTCTTCCAGCGCGTGTACCGAAACGATGTGCGGGTGACGCAGGCCGGCGGCGATGCGCGCCTCCCGCTGGAGCCGCTCGCGTGCGTGTGCGTCGCGCGTGAGTGCGGCAGGCAGGACCTTCAGCGTGACGCGGCGGCCGAGTCGCGTGTCGGTGGCGACGTACAGGACGCCCATGCCACCGCGCGCGAGCAATCGCTCGATGCGGTGGTGTCCGATGGCATCACCCGGAGCGAAGGTGTGCCCACCTGCCGCGTCGAGCAGGTCGACAGGCTGAATCACGGCACCGCGCTCGAGGAAGTCGTCCTCACGGTCGTCGGACAACAGCGCGAGCACCTCCGCTCGCACGGCGTCGTCGTCAGGGCACGACGTCTCGACGAACGTGACACGTGCGTCGGGCGGCAACTCGCGTGCTTCGCCGAACAGGGCCGTCACGCGTGCCCACTGTGCCGGCGTCATGGACGCGCCTCTGACTGGAGGCGGCGGCGAAGCCACGCGCGGGCCAGCGCCCAGTCGCGCTTGGCCGTCGCAGGAGCGATATCCAGTTCAGCCGCCACCTCGTCAATCGTGAGTCCTCCGAAGTAGCGCAGTTCGACGAGCCGGGCCTGACGTGGTGCGCGGGCGGCGAGCACCTGTAACGCCTCGTCGAGGGCCTCCACGTCGGGATCGCCTGCCGTCGAGGCCTCGATGCCGGTGAGTGTCACGCGCAGGCGATCGCCGCCGCGCTTGAGCGCCCCGCGGGCACGCGCCTCTTCGACGAGGATGTGCCGCATCGCGTTGGCCGCCATGGCGCAGAAGTGCGCGCGGTTGGCCCACGATGCGTTCGCGTCGCGCAGCAGGCGCACGTACGCCTCGTGGACGAGCGCCGTCGGCTGGAGCGTGATCCCCTGCCGCTCACCACGCACGTAGTGCCCCGCGAGCCGGCGCAGTTCCTCGTACACCTCCGGCCACACGGCATCGAGCGCCTCCTGCCCCCGCCCCGTCGCCCGCGCGTCGTCAGCCCGCGACACCCCGTCATTGTGCGCCGACAGCGCGCGTGATCCCTCACAATGTCACCCGATGCAGGAGTCGCCGACGCTCGACGAACTCGGGTGGGATGTTGCGTGGGCCGACGCGTGGGCGGTGGGTCGGCACGCGGCGACAGAGGTGCCGGCCCGCGTGGTGCTCGAGCACCAGCACATCTACCGCGTCCACACCGGCAGCGCGGAGCACCTTGCTCGCGTGACGGGACGGGTCCGGCACAAGCTCGGTTCGCGTGAAGGGTTCCCCGCCGTCGGCGACTGGGTCGCGCTCGCGCCCGCGGCGCCCACCGAAGACATGGCCCGCATCGTCGACGTGCTGCCCCGGCGAGGCAGGTTCGTGCGCCGCGCGGCAGGCACCGTCGCCGAGGCGCAGGTCGTGGCCGCCAACGTCGACGTCGTGTTCCTCGTGAGCGGGCTCGATCACGACTTCAACGTCCGCCGCATCGAGCGCTATCTCCTTGCCGCGCTCGAAGGCGGTGCGAGGCCTGTCGTGGTGCTCAACAAGGCCGACCTCGATCGCAACATCGACGAGGTGCGCGAGGCGCTGGGACCTGTGGCCGGGCAGGTACCTGTCGCGCTGGTGAGCGCCAGGACCGGACAGGGCCTCGATGCGCTGCGCGCGCACATCGGCGTCGGCCGCACGGCGGCGTTCCTCGGGTCGTCAGGCGTGGGCAAGTCGACGCTGATCAACAGGCTGATCGGTCGCGACGTCCAGCGCACCGCCGACGTGCGCGAGAGCGACAGCAAAGGGCGCCACACGACGACGCAGCGCGAACTCGTGGTGCTGCCGGGCGGCGGCCTGCTCATCGACACGCCGGGCATGCGCGAGCTCCAGTTGTGGGACGTGTCGAGCGGACTCGACGAGGCGTTCGACGATGTGACGACGATCGGGGTGGAGTGTCGCTTCCGCGACTGCACACACGACACGGAACCGCACTGCGCGGTGAAGGCCGCCGTCGACGAGGGTCGACTGTCAGCCGAGCGTCTGGCCAACTATCAACGCCTGCGACGCGAAGTGTCCGCCCGTCCCGTGGACGAAGCCGACATCAAGGCTGCTGCCGAGCGCCGGCGTGAAGGACGCATCGCATCGAAAGCGCTGAAGAAGCTCTACGCGAAGCAGGATCGGGGCTGACGCAGGGAATGCCGCGATGCCGCGATGCCGGGAATGTCGAGAATCCTGCCTTGAACCCTGGACCTTGGCTCTTGGACCTTGGACCTCGAGCCTTGTCCGTAAGCCGTGAGCCGTAAGCCGTAAGCCGTCAGCCCTGTGCCGTGAGCCTCAATGCACTCCGTGGCCGAGTTGCAGGCTCTCGGGGCCGGTACCGAGGCGGCGGAGAGCCTGGTTCCACATCTCGTCGGCAGGCGTCTCGAAGATGAGCGCGGGATCGACGTCAACGGTGAGCCACGCCGACGCGGCCATCTCCTCGTCCAGCTGACCCGGTCCCCAGCCGGCATAGCCCGTCAGCACGCGCGCGCGATCGGGCGTGGCCTGGATGACGCGACGCAGCAGCTCGATCGACGTCGACAGGTACAGGCCCGGCGCCACCTCCGTCTCCGCGTCCTCGTCGAGCGACTGTCCGAGCAGGATCCATCCGCGCTGCGGCTCGACAGGGCCGCCGGTCCAGAGCAGCGGTCCGTGGTTCTCGGCCAGGGGCGGATCGAACACCACCGCCTCGGCCGCCGCCATCGTCGTCGGCCGGTTCAGCACGAGCCCGAACGCGCCGTCTGCCGTGTGGTCGCACAGCAGCACCACGGTCTTCTCGAAGTTCTCGTCGAGCATCTGCGGCATGGACAGCAACAACGCGGGCGCCAGGGACATAGCACGATCATAAACGGCTGGTCCAACCGACGAACGGATCAATACCCGTTCGCTCCATTCGTCGCGATTCTGTTTCGCGCCCAGGCGATGTGTTCGATGACGATGGGGTTGGCGAAGGAGGGATCGACGGCGGGGTCACGCGGTTCGTGGAGGGCGGCGCGCGCGTCGGGATCGGCGCTCGCGGCGATGGCGAGCGCAATGTTGCGGCGGAGGCGCCACACCTTCGTGCGATACATCGGGCTGTGGCGAATCGACGCCTGCAGCTCATCGTCCGACGCACGCCACACCTGCGCGAGCGTGGCCTGACGCCAGAGCGGACGTGCGACCCACACCGGATCGTCGGTCGTCGGGGCACCGCTGTTCCACGGGCAGACGTCCTGGCACAGATCGCAACCGTAGATGTGCGCACCCACGCGATCGCGCCACGCCGGGTCGATGCCCTCGTGCGATTCGATCGTCACGTACGAGAGGCACCGTGTCCCATCGACGACGTACGGCTGCACGATCGCGACTGTCGGACAGACGTCGAGGCAGCGCGTACACGTACCGCAGCGATCGGGCACCGATGTACCGGCAGGTAGATCGAGCGTCGTGAGAATCA
>CAYRAE010000329.1:0-4577 GCA_964422175.1 uncultured Luteitalea sp.
GCAGGCGATGACGTAGACGGTGACGAGGAACAAGTACAGCATAACGACTCAGTTTAGCTGAAATGCCAGCAACGCCGCAAATGAATGCCGCGATGCCGCAAATGCCGGGAATGCGGGGGATTCGAGGGCGTAGAGGCCCTGCATTCGGCATTCATCATTCGGCATTGCCCGCCGTTCGGCATTCCGGCATCGCAGCATCGCGGCATTCTCAAATGGCTGCCGAGCAGATCGCGAAGAATCCCTGCGGGTCGAGGCTGGCGCCGCCGACGAGCGCGCCGTCGACGTCTGGCTGCTGGAGGATCGCGCGCGCGTTGTCGGGCTTGACGCTGCCGCCGTAGAGGATCTGGCACTTGTCGGCCGCGTCGGCGCCGAGCCACGCGCGCAGGCGACCGCGGATGTGTGCGTGCGCTTCCTGCGCCTGCTCCGGCGTGGCGTTGCGGCCCGTGCCGATCGCCCAGACCGGCTCGTACGCGATCACCATCTTCGCGAACTGCTCTCCGGTGAGGCCCTCGATCGCCGCCTTCAACTGCGTGTCGAGCACATCGAACGTGCGTCCCGCCTCACGCTCGTCGAGCGTCTCGCCGATGCACGCGATGGGCGCGAGGCCCGCCGCGTAGGCCGCGTGGATCTTGCGCGAGACGTCGGCATCGGTGTCGCCGAACACGCGACGACGCTCCGAGTGCCCGATGATGACGAGCGCCGCCCCGGCTTCCGCGAGCATGCGCGCGCTGACGGCGCCCGTGAACGCGCCTTCCTGCTCCCAGAAGCAGTCCTGGCCCGCCGTCGCGATCCCGGAGTTGCGCAACGCGTCCGCCACGGCGTGCACCGCGGTGAACGGCGGCGCAACCACCAGTTCCACCGTCGTCAGGTTCTTCGCGAGCGAGCGGAATTCCTTGGCGTACGCCACGGCGTCAGCCACGCCCTTGAACATCTTCCAGTTGCCAGCCACCAACGGCGCACGCATACGAGCATCCTCGACGAGAAAGACTGCGGCTTACGGCTTACGACTCACCCCTGTGGCTTAGGGCTTACGGCTTAGCGCTTACGGAAAAGGCCAAAGGGACAAAGAGCTTTAGCCTTTCCCTAAGCCGTAAGCCGTAAGCCCTAAGCTTCGGGAATCACTGCCACACCCGGCAGCGTCCTGCCGCCCAGGAACTCCAGGCTCGCGCCGCCGCCTGTGGAGATGTGGCTGATTCTGTCGGTCACGCCGGCCTTGTGGACCGCTGCGATCGAGTCGCCCCCGCCGATGATCGTGATGCCGTCGACGTTGGCCACTGCCTGCGCAACGGTGTTCGTCCCGTTGGCGAACGCCGGGATCTCGAAGACGCCCATCGGACCGTTCCACACCACGGTCTTCGCGCCGCCGATGATCGCGGCGTAGCGCGCCGCCGTCTTCGGACCGATGTCGAGGCCCATGCGCGCGCCGATGGCGGCATCGCCAACAGCCAGCGTTTCCGTGGGCACGTCGGCAGACAGCGCCTCGGCCACCACGTGATCCTCTGGCAGCGCGAGCGTCAACCCGCGCGCGTCGGCCTGCGCCTTCAGGTCACGCGCCGTGTCGACGAGGTCGGCCTCGACGAGCGACTTGCCGACGTCGAGCCCCTGCGCCTTCAGAAACGTGTAAGCCATCGCGCCGCCAATCACCAGCGCGTCGACCTTCGGCAGCAGGTTCTGGATCACTTCGAGCTTGTCGCTCACCTTCGCGCCGCCCAGCACCGCCACGAACGGACGCTCGGGGTCGGTCAGCGCCTTGCCCATGAAGGCCAGTTCGTTGGCCATCAGCAGACCCGCCGCGGCCTCCGGCACGAAGGCGACGATGCCCTCGGTCGAGGCGTGCGCGCGATGCGCCGAGCCGAACGCGTCGTTGACGTACACGTCAGCCAACGCCGCCAGTTCCTTCGCGAATGCCGGATCGTTGGCCTCTTCCTCCGCGTGATAGCGGAGGTTCTCGAGCAGCACCACGCCGGGGGCGCCGGCCTTCGCCACGGCCTCCGCCGCGGGCACGCCCACGCAATCGGACGCGAACACCACGGGACGCCCGAGCAGCGCCGACAGGCGCTCGGCCACCGGCGCCAGCGTGAACTCGGGATTCGGCTTGCCCTTCGGCCGGCCGAGGTGCGACGCGAGGATCACCGTCGCGCCCTGGTCGAGCGCGTAGGTGATCGTCGGCAGCGACGACGTGATGCGCGTGTCGTCGGTGATCTGCCCGTTCTTGATGGGCACGTTGAAGTCGACGCGGATGAAGACGCGCCGGCCCTTCAGGTCGAGGTCCTTGATCGATCGCGTGGCCATGAACCTTACAGCCCCTTCGACTCCATGTACGTGAGCAGGTCCACGCAGCGGCTGCTGTAGCCCCACTCGTTGTCGTACCAGCTCAGCACCTTCACGAAGTCGCCGTCCATCACCTTGGTGTACGCCGAATCGATGATCGAGCTGTGCGGGTTCTTGCGGAAGTCCACCGACACGAGCGGTGCGTCCTCCACGGCGAGGATGCCCTTCAGTGGACCCGCCGCCGCGGTCCTGAACGCCGCGTTCACCTCGTCTGCCGTCGTCTTCTTGCCGACGATGACGGCCAGGTCGACCACCGAGACGTTCGGCGTCGGCACGCGCATCGACATGCCATCGAGTTTGCCCTTCAGCTCCGGCATCACCTCGCCCATCGCCTTGGCAGCGCCCGTCGTCGTCGGGATCATCGAGAGTGCGGCGGCGCGCGAACGGCGAAGGTCCTTGTGCGGCAGGTCGAGCAGCTGTTGATCGTTGGTGTAGCTGTGGATCGTCGTCATCCAGCCCTTGACGATGCCGAACTGCTCGTGGAGCACCTTGGCGAACGGCGCCAGACAGTTGGTCGTGCACGACGCGTTGGACACGACGAAATCCTTGGCCGGGTCGTACAGCTCGTGGTTGACGCCCATGAGCAGCGTCACGTCGGGGCCCGTTGCCGGGGCGGTGATGATCACGCGCTTGGCGCCCGCCTCGATGTGCTTGGCGGCATCTTCGCGCTTGGTGAAGCGGCCCGTGCTCTCGAACACGACGTCCACGCCGAGGTCCTTCCACGGCAGCGCGGCCGGATCCTTCTGCGCGAGCACCTGGAACTTGTCGCCGTTGACGCTGATCCAGCCCTCGCCCGACTCCACCGTGGCGTCGAGGTTGCCGAGGATCGAGTCGTACTTGAGCAGGTGAGCCAGCGTCGCCGTATCGGTGAGGTCGTTCACCGCCACGAAGTCGACCTTCCCGGTGCCCATCGCGGCGCGCATGATGTTGCGCCCGATGCGCCCGAAGCCGTTGATGCCAACCTTGATGCCCATGAAGGTTCCTCCTGCGTGGTCGCTGACCCTGCGAATGAAGCCGGCCTGATGAGAGACTCCGCGGGACGCACGACCGTCTGGACGGCGGCGCGCCTGCGATACAAACCTGCATGGTACCGCGAATGCCGCGGACCCGGTTCGCTATACTCCCGTGAGCCGCCTCGTTCGCGCCGGGACGCGCCCCCGTGCCATGTACCTCCTCTACAGCGTGTTCGCCGGCCTGGCCCTCGTGGCGCTGCTGCCCTGGGTGGTGTGGCAGGCCGCGCGTCACGGCAAGTACAGGGATCGCTGGCAGGAGCGCTTCGGGTGGCTGCCGCCCGCTCTCGGGACGACGTCGGGCGTCCCCACGCTCTGGCTCCACGCCGTGTCGGTGGGTGAGGTCCTGAGCGCCGTGCCGCTCGTCGCCGCGCTCAAGCGTGCGCATCCCGACTGGCGCGTCGTGGTGTCCACCACCACGCGCACGGGGCGAGACATGGCCGAACGCCGGCTGGCCGACGTGGCGGGCGTCTTCTATTTCCCGCTCGACTTCGCCTGGGTGGTGCGCCGCGTGCTCCGCCACATCCGGCCGTCGCTGGTCGTGATCGTCGAGACGGAGATCTGGCCGAACCTGGTACGGATCTGCCGCGCGCGCGGGATCGGGCTCCTGCTCGTCAACGCGCGGATCTCCGACAGGAGTCTTCCGCGCTACCTGCGCATCAGGCGATGGCTGGGACCGGTGCTGCGTCAGTTCGACAGGTTGTGTGCGCAGTCCGAGGACACGGCGGACCGTCTGCGCCAGCTCGGCGCGCCCGAGGATCGCCTCGTCCTGACGGGTAGCCTGAAGTACGACGTGGCGGCCGATCCGCCGCGCGGCATCGAGGACATCGCGCGCCAGTTGGATGGACGTCCGGTGCTCCTGGCGGCCAGCACGCTGAAGGGGGAGGACGAGATCGTCCTCGACGCGTGGCGGGAGTTGCGCGCGTCGGTGCCCGACGCCCTGCTGGTGATCGCGCCGCGTCATCCGGAGCGCTTCGACGCCGTTGTGTCGCTCGTCGAGCGATCGGGGGCGCGTGTGGTGCGTCGAACGGCGTTGCCTCCTGGTCTTCGTGCGCCGTTCGACGTGCTCGTGCTCGATACGATCGGCGAGCTGGCGGCCGTGTGCGCGCACGCGACGGTGGTGTTCGTCGGGGGCAGTCTCGTTCCCGCTGGCGGCCACAACATCATCGAACCGGCGCTCTACGCCCGTCCCATCATCGTCGGGCCGTCGATGACCAACTTCGCCGACATCACGCG
>CAYRAE010000330.1:0-3001 GCA_964422175.1 uncultured Luteitalea sp.
TGGCGAATTCGTGGGAGCCGTCGTTGCGGCTGACGAAATAGAGATAGTCGACGTCAGCCGGCGCGATGGTGGCTTCGATCGACGCACGACCGGGTGAGGCGATGGGGCCGGGGGGCAAGCCCGGATAGCGGTACGTGTTGTATGGCGAATCGAACTGGAGGTCGGCCTTGCGGATGTTGCCGTTCCAGCGCCCCGCGCGCTTGAGCGCGTAGATGACCGTCGGATCGGCCTGCATCGGCATGCCGATACGGAAGCGGTTGCGATACACCGCCGCCACCATCCCGCGCTCGTCGCCGCGTGCCGTCTCCTTCTCCACCAGCGCCGCGATGGACATGATCTGCCGCACTGTCAGGCCCGTGGCCTTCGCGCGTGCGCGCATGTCCTCGTCGAACACCGACGTGAAGCGTCGCACCATCCGATCGACGACCGTCGCCGCGTCCACCTGACGCGGCAGGCTGTACGTGTCCGGGAACAGATAGCCTTCGAGCGTGTCGGCGTCCGGATCGATGGCCTTGATCGGCGCGGGGTTCCCGGCCGCCGCCACGAACGCCTCGGCCGACCCGAGACCGCTCTGCGCGAAGAGCTGCGCCATCTCCTCCACCGTGAGCCCCTCCGGGAACGTGAGCGGCACGAGATAGACGTCGCCGCGCGCGAGACGATCGATCACGGCGGCGGGCGTGACGGGCTCCGAGAACCGGTACTCCCCCGCCTTCAGCGAGCGGCCCGCGCCATGCCAGCGAAGCGCGAGCCTGAACGTCAGGTCGTCGCGGATGACGCCTGCCGCGATGAGGCGGCGGCCAATCCCTCGCGTGCTCTCTCCCGCGGGAATCTCCACGAACTGCTCGCCGGCGAACGCGCCATAGGGCTCGGCCACACGGCGCGCCACGACATACGCCGCGACGGCGACGGCCGCCGCGGCCAGCAGCAACAGACAGGTCAGAACGAGGAGCGCACGCTTCACGCGATGGGGGTCCTTTGACGGGAGTCCAGAAAGTCCTGCAGCAGCACGGCGGCGGCCGCCGCATCGAGCACGGCCTTGCGACGTCGCCAGTCGCGTTCACGTTCCGCGAGCCGCGCCTCGGCCTCCACGCTGGTGAGACGCTCGTCGCACGGAATCACGGGAATCGAGAGCGTGCGCGACAGACGGGCCACGACGTCGAGCGCCGCCGGCGTGAAGTCGGTGTCCGATCCGTCGAGGCGTCGCGGCACGCCCACGACGATGGCCGCGAGCGGTTCCTCGTCTGACTGCGCGCGGGCGATGACGTCGAGCAGCAACGTCCACTGCGCCTTCAGTGACGCGCCGCGCACGATCTCCAGCGGACGGGCCAGCGTCCCTGACGCGTCGCTGATGGCCACGCCGGTCCGCCGGGCACCGAGATCGAAGGCCAGCACGCGCACATCGCAAGGGTAATACGGCGACCGGTTTCGGCCGATACTGCCGTCGTGGGTGCGTTCTGGATCGCGGCGCTGCTGGCCGCACAACTGCAGTCGCTGCAGCAGCCGTCGCCGACGGCACCGCCTGAAGGCGCGTCAGCACCGTCGGCGCTCGTGCGGGCGGCCGAGGCGGCCAGGGCCCAGCAGGCCACGCGGGAACGCATCGCCGCGCTCGCACGCGAGGCCGAGGGGCTGAAGCAACAGTCGGCATCGGTGCTCGACGAGATGCGCCGACTCGACGTCGAACGCGACCTCCAGCGGGCAAGAGAGGCGGACGCCCGCCAGAGCCTGGCGCAGATTGAATCCGAGCTCGCCGTGCTCGTCGCGCGTGAGGCGACCCTCCAGCAGACGCTCGACGAGGAACGTCCGGCGGTGGCCGCTCGGCTGCGCCGGCTGCAGCGTCTCGGCCGTGTCGGCTATGCCCGCATCGCCTGGAACGCGTCGAGCGCGCGAGACGTGTCGCGGGCAGCGCGCCTCATGAACTACCTCGCCAAAGACGATGGACGACGGCTCGACGCGTACGCGCGCACGGCCGATGCGCTCGCCGACACGCGCGGTCAGCTCGCGACGCGCCGCGACGAGGCACGCGCACTCCAGGCCGAGGCCCGCGCGCGCGCGATGGCGGCGCAGGTCGCATATGCGCGCAAGCAGGAGTTGCTCTCATCGCTAGAGATGGAGACCGGCCAGCGCGAGCGGTGGCTCGCCGAGCTCGTGGCGGCACGCGCGAAGCTCGACGCCTCGATGGCGGGTCGCACGCCGGTGACGGCGACGTCTCCCGTCCACCAGATCCCGTTCACCACGCGACGACGCCAGTTGCCCTGGCCGCTCGCCGGCGGGTCGATCGCCGGGCGCTTCGGTCGCCAGCGCGACCCGCGGTTCGGCACCAGCATCGTCAACAACGGGGTCACGATCGCCTCGCCGCTGGGCACGCCCGTGCGCGCGATCCATCCCGGTACCGTCGTGTTCGCGGGGCCGTTCACCGGTTTTGCGCAGCTGGTCATCCTCGATCACGGGCAGCAGTCGTACTCGCTCTACGGCTACCTGTCGTCGATACACGTCCAACGGGGAGCCACACTCGACGCCGGCGCCATCGTCGGCGACGTGGGGGACGCGCCCGACGGCGTGTCGGCGCTGTACCTCGAGGTGCGCGTCGACGGTCGTCCCGTCGATCCCCTACAATGGCTCGCACCGGCTCCACGATGACCACGCGCACGCGACTTCTCGTCCTGACGCTCACGACGCCGCTCGTCGTGTTCACCCTCGTTGGCGGCCTGCTCGGCCAGCAGCGCTCGGCGCCGGGTGCGTACCCGCACCTGCGCGTGTTCGACGATGTCGTGTCGCTCATCTTCGGCAGCTATGTCGAGGAACCGAACCCGGAGACGGTACTCGACGGCGCGATGCTCGGGCTGGCCGAGGGTCTGGATCCCGACAGTTCCTATCTCGACGCCGCGCAGGTGAAGCTCCTCGACGCTCCCGCATCCGCCGCACCCGGCGTCACGGGGATCGCGCTCACGCGCCAGTACTACCTGCGCGTGGTGGCGGCGCGCGACGGTTCGCCCGCGGCCAA
>CAYRAE010000330.1:3101-4570 GCA_964422175.1 uncultured Luteitalea sp.
GAGCCGGCGCTCGGCGTGGACACGGCGCGCCTGTTCGTGAAGTCGGGCACGCTGGCGATTCTCGAAGCGCGTGGGCAGGGGCAGCAGAAGACCGAGGCGCGTACCGGCGACGGGGCCATCACGATACCCGTCACCCTGTTGACCACCAACGGCACGTCGCAGGCGGCCGAGGTGTTCGCGGCGGCGCTCGTGGACAACGACAGGGCGACGACCGTCGGCGAGCGGACGCTCGGCAGGGCGGCGGCGCAGAAGCTGGTCAAGCTGCCCGACGGCAGCGCGCTCTGGCTGACCTACGCCCGGTGGCTGACGCCGAAAGGCACGGCCATCCACGGCACGGGGCTGGTGCCGTCTGTGCCCGTCGCAGAGCCGGACGTCGAGTTCGGCGCCCCGCCCCCCACGGAAGATCCCATCCTCGACAAGGCCATCGAGACGGCCACGGGCCAGGCTCCTGCCAAGGCCGCGGCATAGACGACATCGAGCCATCGCACACGTGAAATCTTGCGTGTTCCTGCGGCTCCGCTGTAGTATGGGCGTTCGCACATGGACGTGTGCGAACGGCTATAGGCGCGTAGCTCAGGGGTTAGAGCGCCTGCTTGACACGCAGGAGGTCGGCGGTTCGATTCCGCCCGTGCCTACCAATTTCAGCCATCCGCCCACCGGTTGCAGGCCCAGCCGGCTCCGGCTGTGGAGACCAGTGTTCGCGGCATGATGTCCGTCGTTGTCACGCTTCCGGATGGATCCACGCGATCCGTTCCTGTCGACACGCCCGTTCTGGACGTGGCGGCCGGCGTGTCTCCGCGACTCGCGAAGACGGCCCTGGCCGCGCGTGTAGACGAACAGATCGTGGACCTGTCGTACCCACTCACGCGCGACGCACGGGTCCAGATCCTCACGGCTGACGGCCCCGACGCGCTGAACGTCTACCGGCACAGCACGGCGCACCTGCTGGCCGCGGCCGTCACCAAGCTGTTCCCCGGCACGCAGTGCGGCATCGGGCCCGTCATCGACGAGCCGCCCGGCTTCTACTACGACTTCGTCGTCGAGCGGCCGTTCGTCCCCGAGGATCTCGAGAAGATCGAGGCCGAGATGCGCCGGCTGGCGCAGGCCGACGAGGTGTTCGAGCGGCAGATGTGGCCGCGCGAGGAGGCCCTGCGCTTCTTCGCCGATCGCGGCGAGCCGCTCAAGGTGCAGCTCATCGAGGAGAACACCCAGGGGCAGTCGGAGGTGTCGGTCTACACGATCAAGGATCGCGAGACCTTCGTCGACTTCTGCCGCGGACCGCACGTGCCGTCGACGGGCAGGCTCAAGGCCTTCACGCTGACGACGACGTCGAGCGCGTACTGGAAGGGCGACGCGAAGAACCAGCCGATGCAGCGCATCTACGGGACGGCGTTCTTCTCCGACAAGGAGCTCCAGGCGTACCTGGCGCGGCTCGAAGAGGCGAAGAAGCGCGACCACCGCAAGGTGGG
>CAYRAE010000331.1:0-4568 GCA_964422175.1 uncultured Luteitalea sp.
TCCGCAGCGCGCGGATGGCGTTCGAGACCAAGGGCATCGCCGGTGCGCGCGCGGTGTTGCCGCAGGTGCTCACGACCGTGCGCGCCCTGCGCGCGCAACTGACCAGCATGCATCCGGATCCCGATGCGCAGTTCGAGCTCGGTCTCCGTCTGGAGCAGAAGGAGCGGCAGGCGGAAGCGGCCATGCGCATCGCCGCGGGGCTTCGCGTGGACGTACTCGCCAACGACGGCCTCATCGTGGGCGGTCAGTCGACGCGCGTGACGCTGCGCGCGTTCGCCGGGTCGGGCAAGGGCGTGTCAGTGAAGTCCGTCGCGTTCACGGGCTTCGAGGGTACTCACGAGTGCGAGCCGGCGGCCCTCGAGGAGTTGCGGCCGTTCAACTGCGCGTCGACGCTCACGGTACCCGCCGCGGCGAAGCTGACGACGGCGTACTGGACGCGGATTCCGGGGCGCGACTACTACGACTTCGACCCGGAAGCGCCGTTCGGCCTGCCGTTCGAGCCCACGCCGTTCAACGCGACGATCACGTTCACGATCGACGGCATCGAGCAGGCGGTGACGTATCCCGTGCAGTACCGCAACGACGGCAACGTCTTCAGCGGCGAGAAGCGTCACGAACTGCTCGTGGTGCCCGCGCTCGCCGTGCGGCTCGGCGCCGACATCGTCGCGTTTCCCGGTGGAGGCCAGGCGCGGGAGCTTGGCGTGACGGTGGTCAATCACGACAAGACGGCGGGGAAGGCGACTGTCGCGCTGCAGGTGCCGAAGGGCTGGACCGTGGCGCCGGCGTCGGAGACCGTGACGTTCGCGCGTGAAGACGAGGCGCGGCAGGTGCGGTTCGCGATCACGCCGCCCGCGGGGACGAAGCCGGGGCGCTACGACGTGCGCGCGACGGCCACGCGCGACGGACGAACGTTCGACAAGGGCTATGAAGCGATCGAGTATCCGCACATCAGGCGTCGCCATCTCGTGAGTGATGCGACGGGCAGCCTGAAGGTGCTCGACCTGAAGCCTGTCAGCGGTGTGACGGTGGGGTATGTGATGGGCGTTGGTGATCAGGTGCCACCCGCGCTGGTGCAGCTTGGTGCGACGGTCGAATTCCTCACGCCGGAGCAACTGGCCGCGGGCGACCTGTCGAAGTACGCCGTCGTGATGACGGGCGTGCGTGCGTACGAGCGTCGCGCCGACCTGCGCGCCTACAACCAGCGACTGATCGACTACGCCTCGAAGGGCGGTGTGGTCATCGTCCAGTACAACAAGTTCGAGTTCAACGAGGCGCAGTACGGGCCGTATCCCGGACTCGTGGGACGTGCGTCGACGACTGCCGGCCCGTTCGGACGGTTCACGGCGGATCGCGTGACTGACGAGAACGCCCCGGTGACGGTGCTGGTGCCGAATCACCCCGTGTTCACCACGCCGAACCGGATTGGCGACGCGGCGTGGCGCGACTGGGTGCAGGAGCGCGGGTTGTACTTCTTCGGCACGGCCGATGCCGACAAGCGCTACGTCGACCTGGTCGAGATGACCGACCCGTTCCCGAACAACCCGGGCCCGAAGCGCGGCGCCCTCGTCGAAGCGCGCGTGGGCCAGGGGCGATGGATCTACGTCGGCCTGAACCTGTGGCGCCAGCTCCCTGCCGGGACCGACGGCGCCTATGCGTTGATGGCGAATCTCTTGTCGCTTCGCCCGTGACACTCCTGTCGCCGCGCCTGCCAATCTGACCGTAGGGCTTCAAGACACGCGCGTGCGTCTCTCGGCGATTCGGGGCAATTCATGAGATCGATCGGCGGGAACGGGTCTTGCTCTGCCCTTCCCCGCACCGATGGCGAGACGAGACGAGCGCATCGAACACCTCCTCCGGCGAGCCGGCTTCTCCGGCAGTCCTGATGAGGTTGCCGAGTTCGCGCAACTCGGATTCCACGCAGCCGTCGACTACCTGGTCTTCTACGAGCAGGCGCCCAACGTCGATCTCGATGCACGGATCGGCGTCCCCGGCCATGTCGGCGTGACGACGCGCGACAGGTTCTCGCCCGACACGGTAATCAGGGACGCGCGGCAGCGCTGGCTGTTCAGGATGGTCCACTCGCGTCGGCCGCTGCAGGAGAAGATGGCGCTCTTCTGGCACCATCACTTCGCCACGGCGTACCAGAAGGTGGCCGACACGTACGGTGGCACCCTCGCCACCCGGATGATGGCGGCCTCGGACGTCTACAACGAGCCGAAGAACAGCCCCGTCGGCCAGGTCGAGTTCTTCAGGCGCCACGCGCTCGGCAACTTCTACGAACTGCTCGTGGGCGTCGCGCGCGATCCCGCGATGCTCGTGTGGCTCGACGGACGGCTGAACGTCAGGAGCGCGCCGCAGGAGAACTTCGCGCGCGAGGTGATGGAGCTGTTCACGATGGGCATCCGCCCGTCGGACACGGCGCCCAACAACTACACCGAAGACGATGTGAAGGCGGCGGCGCGGGTGTTCACCGGATGGAACCTGCGGGTGGATCCGCGTGGGACCGATGCGGTCAACGACCCGACGCTCTCTTACGGTTTCCTGTTCCGTCCCGACCGTCACGACACCCAGAGCAAGACCTTCTCGTTCGACATCTATCCGGGCGGCGGCCGCACGATCCCCGCCAGCGGGGAACAGGAGGGGCTGGACTTCCTCCTGGCGTGCTGCCGACACCCGCAGACGGGACCGCGTCTCGCGCGCAAGCTGTACGCCTTCTTCGTGAGCGAGCTCACCCCGGCGCCGCAGGCGTTCGTGGATCGCGTGGCCGCCACCTTCTACAGCACCAACTTCGACATGCGCCGCGTGATCCATCAGGTGCTGCTGTCGGCGGAGTTCCAGGACGAGTCCTGCCACTACACGCGCTACGCGTGGCCCGTGGAGTTCGTGGTGAAGGCCATCAAGGAGACCGGTTGGGACGGATTCTCCGTCGACAGCACCATCACGCCGCTTGTGGCGATGGGGCAGACGCTGTTCGAGCCGCCCGACGTGAACGGGTGGGAGACGGGCCCGGGCTGGTTCTCCACGGGCGGCATGCTCGCGCGCATGAACTTCGCGGCGACGCTCACGCAGAATCAGCGCTTCAATCTCCGTGAAGCCGCGCGGGCGTCGAAGGCGTCGCCCGAGTCGGTCCTGTCGTACACGCTGCATCGCCTGTCGCCCATGCCGTTCGATCCGTCGCCGTTCAACGAGTTGCTCGGCTATCTCCGGGCGGGTACCAACTGGACCGGATCGGACGCCGAGTTACTCGCCAAGTCCGCCGGCGTGACGCACCTCGTGCTCGCGTCGCCGCAGTACCAATTCGTATGACGCCCAATCGTCGGCAGTTCATCAAGGGCGGCGTGGCCGCGTTCACCGTCAGCTTCGCGGCGCCGGCGTTCCTGTCCGACATCGCGCGGGCGCAGGGCGCGCTGTCGCGCAATCTCGTGGTGCTCTATCTGAGCGGCGGCAACGACGCGCTCAGCATGGTGGTGCCGTACGGGAACGCGGGGTACTACGAGCGGCGGCCGACCATTGCGGTGCCGGCCGGCAACGTGTTGCAGATGGGCACCGACGCCGGCGGCACGACGGTGGGGCTGCATCCGCGACTGACGGGGCTCAAGCAGATCTTCGACCAGGGAAAGCTCGCCGTGATCCAGCGGAGCGGCTATCCCAACTCCAGTCGATCGCACTTCCTCGGCACCGATATCTGGTCCACGGCCGATCCGTCGAACCCGTCCGGTCCGGGCTGGCTCGGGCGGTATCTGGAACTGCTTCCGCAGCCGCTCGATCCGCTGGCCGGCTGGAACACGGTGCGCGAGACGCCGCGCACGCTGCTGTCGCGCTTCGTGGGCGTGCCGGCGATTCCCGATCCGCGCACCTACGCCTTCAACAGTCCGAACTCAGGCACCGAAGCGCAGCACGCGCGGCAGGCCGCAACGCGCATCGCGTCGCACGTGCCCGTCGATCGCCCGCACCTCTCGTTCGTGTCAGGCACCGCGCGCGCGGCGTTCGACACGCTCGATCGCGTGGCATCGGTGGCGCAGTACGCGCCAACTGTTACTTACCCATCGACGGGCCTCGGCAGCGCGCTGCGAGCCGTGGCGGGATCGATGGTCCGTGGCATCGGGACGAAGGTGTTCTGGGTGCAGACGGGCGGGTACGACACGCACGCGTCGCAGAACCCGAACCAGGAGAACGGCGCGTACTACCGCCTGATGGGAACGCTCAACGACTCGTTGCTTGCGTTCTACCAGGACCTGAGCAACCAGGGTCTGCTGAACGACACGCTCGTGCTGCAGTTCTCGGAGTTCGGGCGTCGCGTGTACGAGAACGGCAGCCAGGGCACCGACCACGGCGCGGCGAGCACGATGATGGTGATGGGCGGCGGCGTGAGCGGCGGCCTCGTCGGCACCGCGCCCGACCTGCGCAACACGCCCGGCAATCCCACGCTCGAGAGCAACAACGGCGACGTTCGCTACCAGACCGACTTCCGCTCGGTCTACGCCCGCGTCCTCGACAACTGGCTCGGCACCGACTCGACGACGGTCCTCGGCGCCAACTTCCGTAACGCAGGGCTTACGTTCATCTGA
>CAYRAE010000332.1:0-4562 GCA_964422175.1 uncultured Luteitalea sp.
TCGCATGAAGTCGGCTGGATCGTACTGATACATGCCGCTGTAGGCTTCGTCGATGAACGTGAAGCCCGGCGATGACAACGCGGTCTCGGTAATGCTGCGACCCGGCGTGAATGGAACCAGCAACGTGCCGTCGCGGTAGACGCGGAGATCGAGGAACTCGGCCTTGTATTCCACGGCCGCGTGAGGCGTCGCCACGGGCCCTCCCGACAGGCCTGCCGCGGCGCCGGCAAAGAGCATCGCCCATTTGCTGCCTCCCGTGAGTCCGAAGTCGGGTTTCACCTCGAACGTGACCACATTGTCGAGTAGACCGCTCGCCGTCCGATACCACTCGTAGAAGGGCTGATCCATCGGATCCGCTCCACCCGGCATCTTGCGTCCGCGGCGCTGGAACCGGTTCGCGGCCTGCTGGAGATCCGCCTGCGCCTGGGACTTGCCCACGAGGACCGGGGTAATGGCCGTAACGGTGAACTTGCCGCCGTCCATGGTGTACACCTTGGAATCCAACGGCTCGCGAAGAATCTTCTCCTTCAGTATCTCGGTCGGGTAGCGACGACCAGTTGGTGTTGGCAGGAGATCCGCGGGTGGCTCTGGCAAGTCCGCGAGTGTCACTTCGGGTCTGGCTAACACGCCACGAAGCACATTGACGTGAACAGCGCCAGCCGTTCTGTCGACGCCGAACGCATTGATACCCACGACGAACCCGTCGAGCGTGACCAGCGGCCCTCCAGAATTGCCCGGTTGAATCAGGAAGTCACCGAGCAACGTATCGTGTTCGACCTTGGCGATGATGCCCTGGGTCATCATGAACGACTGACTGTGGGGCGATCCGAATGCCAGGACCGGCACGCCCGCTTTGATGTTCTCCTCCTCGTCGGCGGGCAGTAGCTCCAGCGGACGCACATTGGTCACCACGTTTCTGTTCACCTTCAGCACCGCCACGTCGAAGCGGGCATCGAGGAGCACTGGCGTCGCGATGACTTTCCGACCATCCGCAAACTGCACCGCCGTGTAGCGCGCGTTGCGAACGACGTGATGGTTCGTCGCAATCAGGCCGTCCGCACTCACGACGAAGCCGGAACCGTGGCCGGAGTCGGCAAACACCTTCACAATCGACGGGTTGGTCGCCTCGTAGAGCGCACTGAAGTCATAGGCGATCGTCTGGACCACGGGCGTCTGGGCGAGTGCAGGAGCACCAAGCAGGGTTCCCATCAGGATCAGGGTCAGTCGTGTCCTCATGCCGTGCTCCTTGCACTGCGCGCTGAGAGAACACAGGCGAACGTGACGCCTGACCGCAGCCGATGTGCACCCTCGTGCGGGATCGAACGAGGCATCCTCCACAATCGGCGGCGCCAACGGAATTCCTTAACTGATGCCGTCTCGCCAGCCCTTGCAAGGTCGGCATGGAGAAGCCGGCCCGCCATATGACATCCGCTGGCCACGCGATGGGGCTGGACACGCCGCAACGCCGTTGGCGCGAAGGCCACCCGGTTGCCGGTTGCAGGGCCGACCCTGGTGCGGACGCACGGGCTGATGCCCGTGCGCTCCATCTGTGATGTCCTTTACGAGAGGCGAGAGACGACGGCGGCTTCGAGTTCGGCTTCGATCGCCAGCAACTCCCGACGTTCCGACTCCGCGCCGCCATTGGCCGCGAGGATCGCGGCGCGGCGGCCCGACGCATCGCTCGCCGCGTCGGCCTCGATGTACGCCTGGACGATCGGCCCGTACTCGCTGCCCGTCTGCGCCGCCACGGCGGGCAGGAACGTGATGCCGGCGTGGTTGATCACGTGGTTGATCGCCACGGTCGCGACGATCTCGCGCTTGAGCGGATGCTTCGTGAAGGCAGCGGCGTACCGCTCCTGCATCAGGTCCGGGAAGTAGCGCGTGAGCAGCGGGAGGCCCGCGTCGCTGTCGGGTACGGACGAGGCGAGCGTGATGTCGTAGGCCTGCATCTTGGACTGCGCCAGCAGCACGGCCAGCAGCGGACGCGGCAGGCCGCGCAGGCGCTGCGGACTCGACAGCAGCGCATCGCGCGTCGGCACGTCGTGGTCTTCGCGGCTGAAGACGCGATTGACGATCATCTGGTCGATCACGTCGACGAACTCGTCGTAGTCCACCACGCTGCGCACGCCGTCGAGCGACAGCGCGCGCGCCTGGTTCCTGTTGTCGTCGAGCACCAGTTCGGACACGTCGTCGGTCATCGCCTGGAGCACGACGTTGCGGTCGTCCTTGCTGGCGATGACCTTCTCGCGCACGAGGATGTCGAGCAGGATCTTGATGTTGACCTCGTGGTCCGACATGTCCACGCCGCCCGAGTTGTCGATGGCGTCGGTGTTGCACAGCCCGCCGCGATCCCAGTACTCGATACGCGCCTTCTGTGTGAGCCCGAGGTTGCCACCCTCGCCCACCACGAGTGCGCGCACGTCGCACGCGTCGACGCGCACGCGGTCGTTCGCGCGGTCGCCCACCTGGGAGTCATCCTCGGCGCTCGCCTTCACGTACGTCCCGATCCCGCCGTTGTAGAGCAGGTCGACGCGCGACGTGAGGATGCGCCGGATCATCTCCTCGCCAGTCACCTCGTCGGCGTCGATGTCGAGCAGCGCCTTGATCTGCGGCGACACGGGGATCGCCTTGGCCGACCTGTCGAAGATGCCGCCGCCCGCGCTGAGGATCGAGACGTCGTAGTCGCGCCACGTCGAGCGCGGCAGCGTGAACAGCCGCTCGCGTTCGGCGAACGACCGCTCCATGTCGGGATCGGGGTCCAGGAAGATGTGCTGGTGGTTGAACGCCGCCACGAGCTTCGTCACGCGGCTGCGCAGCGACCCGTTGCCGAACACGTCGCCGGACATGTCACCGATGCCGGCCATCGTGAACGGTTCCACCTGGATGTCACGTCCGAGATTGCGGAAGTGATGCCGTACGCATTCCCACGCGCCGCGTGCCGTGATGCCTTCCACCTTGTGGTCGTAGCCGTGACTCCCGCCTGAGGCGAACGCGTCTCCCAGCCAGAAGCCGTACTGCGCCGACACCGCGTTGGCCGTGTCCGACAGGTGCGCGGTGCCCTTGTCGGCCGCCACCACGAGATACGGATCCGGCATGTCGTATCGCACCACGTCCGGCGGGTGCACGACGGCGCCGTCGATGATGTTGTCGGTGACGTCGAGCAGTCCGGCGATGAACTGCCGATACCGATCGATGAGGTACTGATCGAGCGCCGGGCGCGCCGGCAGCACCCCCTTCAGCACGAAGCCACCCTTGGACCCGACGGGCACGATGATCGAGTTCTTGGCCATCTGCGTCTTCATCAGGCCGAGCACTTCGGTGCGGAAGTCGTCGTGTCGATCGCTCCAGCGCAGGCCGCCGCGGGCCACGCGCCCGCCGCGCAGGTGGATGCCTTCGAGGTGCGGCGAGTGCACGTAGATCTCGAAGAGCGGACGCGGCGAGACCATCCCGGCCACCTTCGCGCATTCCACCTTCATCGAGAACACGGGGCGCTCGGGTTTCTGGTACGCATTGGTGCGCACGACGGCGAGCAGCAGGTTCTCCACGCCGCGCAGAATCTCGTCGTCGAGCAGGCTGCCCACCTGCTGCAGCGCGCGCCGGAGGGCTCGATCCGCCTGATCGACGGCCTGATCGCGATCGCCGTCCAGGACGGGATTGAAGCGCGCGTCGAAGAGCCGCAACAGCGCGGCGGCCGCGGCACTGTTGCGCAGCAGGACGCTGGTGATCGTGTCGGCGTTGTAGCTCGGACGCACCTGGATCAGGTGGTTGCGCAAGGTCCGCAGCACTTCCACCTGGCGCCACGTGAGGCCTTCGCTCGTCACGAGACCGTTGAGGGCATCGTCTGTCGCGCGCCGTTCGTGCAGCGCGCGCAGTGCGTCGAGCAGTCGCTCCTGCGCCGCCACGACCGACGCGATGATTTTCGGTGACGCCTGCACGCGCAGGCGTTCGAGGAAGCCCGTGCGGTTGTCGGGCAGGATCAGCGGCAGCGCCAGTTCCTCGACGACGGGCAGGCCCAGGTGGGCAAGCGTGCGCAGCGTGTCCGAGAGGCCGAGCGGCTTCGGCGCGTAGAGCTTGATCGTCGCGTGATCGGACGACTCGGGAAGGACGTGCATCTCGAGACGCCCTTCGAGCGCTTCGAGGCGTGCGAGATCGGCAGGCACCTCCTCAGGCGCCGTCGATACGCGATACAGACCGCTGCGCGTGTCGGTCCTGATGTACTTGTCGAAGAGGCGACGGCCTTCGATCGTACCGTGCGCGGCCTCCAGGCGTTGTGCGACGTGGTCTTCCCACGTCGTCACCACCTGTCGCGTGAGCGCGCGCACGGTATCCGTGTCGATGGGGCTCTCGAGCGCCGACGCGTCGAAGTAGAAGACGATCACCGCCGTCGTGCCGAGATCGGCCCACTCGCTGAAGAGAATGCGACCGAACGCCTGCTGGAGCGCGGCACCGAGCGCGGCCTCCACGGAGGGCGAGTAGCGCACGTCGGAGAACGCCACCGTGACGGCCGCGTACCCGGATCCCTGGCGCGCGGAGACGGCGATCTCGTCGTCGCCGACGAGGTT
>CAYRAE010000333.1:0-4539 GCA_964422175.1 uncultured Luteitalea sp.
CGTGCGCGGAGCTGGCAGCTGTCGCAGCGGCCGCATGGGCGCCCCTCCGGCGTTGGCGCGTAGCAGGAGTGCGTCAGGCCGTAGTCCAGACCGAGCGCCACGCCGCGCCTGATGATGTCTGCCTTCGAGAACTCCTGCAGCGGCGCGTGGATGCGCAGCGGACGGCCGCCGACGCCCGCGGCCGTGGCCAGGCGGCCGAGGCGTTCGAATGCCTCGATGTACTCGGGGCGGCAGTCGGGATATCCCGAATAGTCCAGCGCGTTGACGCCGATGACGATGTCGGCGGCGCCGGTGGATTCGGCCCATGCGAGCGCGAGCGAGAGGAAGATCGTGTTGCGCGCCGGCACGTACGTGCTCGGGATGTCGTCGGCCGTCGCGACGTCTCGGTCGAGAGGCACGGCGCTCGCCCCAGTCAGCGCCGACCGCGCAATGTCGCGCAGATCCAGGTCGAGCTCGACGTGCCGTTCGACGTCGAGCGCACGCGCCGCTCGCCGCGCAGCCTCGATCTCCTGCGCGTGCGTCTGCCCGTACCGCACGGTGAGCGCGAAGAGGCGGAATCCCTCATCACGCACGATCGCGCCGGCGGTGAACGAGTCGAGACCTCCACTCAGGAGGAGGATGGCCGGGGGCGCGGGTGTCGTCATACGCGGCGTGTCGCGGGTTCCCAGATGTACTTGTGCTGCTGCAGCTGTAGACGCACCGGCATGCGTGCGTCGAGGATCCATGCCGCGAGCGTCGCGGGCTCGACGATGCCCCAGGCCGGCGAGAAGTGCACGGCCGCACAGCGCGCCGCCAGGTCGTGCGACGTCACGACGTCGCGCGCATAGTCGAAGTCCTCGCGGTTGGTGATCACGAACTTGACCTCGTCTCGCGGCGTGAGGCGATCGAGGTTGGGCCAGTGCACGCGCGACGACTCGCCGCTGCCGGGACACTTCACGTCCACGATGCGGTGAACGCCGGCGGGGACGTCGGCGATGGAGACGTGGCCGCCCGTTTCGAGCAGCACCGTGTGGCCCTCGTCGAGCAGGCGCTGCATCAGCGGAATCACGTTCTTCTGAAGCAGCGGCTCACCGCCAGTCAGTTCCACGAGCGGCACGCCGAGCCGGCGGACCTCGTCGAGGATGTCGTCGAGCGACTGCTTGCGGCCCTCGGTGAAGGCGTACACCGTGTCGCACCAGGTGCAGCGCAGGTCGCACGCGGTGAGGCGCACGAACGTACACGGCCGCCCGGCGAACGACGACTCACCCTGGATCGACGCATAGATTTCGTTGATCGTGAGGCTGGTCGTCATGAGTCGCGGTGAGGGTGACCGCGGGAGGAGCGGAATCCGGGTGACCTCCGGGAATTGTAGCAACGGAGGCCGGGCACCGGGCATCCGCCTTCGCGCTGCGCGCTGCGGCGGACAAGCCGGGCACCGGACGGAAGCTCTCACCAAGGCCGACGGCCCATGGCCGATGGCCGATGGCCCGACGGCCCGCCCTACCTGATCGTGACCCGCTTCAGGCGGTCCGTGACAACGAGCGAGCGGACGACGTCGAGGCCCTCGGTGACTTCGCCGAAGATGACGTGCTTGCCATCGAGGTTCGGCATCGGGGCCAGGCAGATGAAGATCTGGCTGTCTGCGGACGCGGGGTTGCCCGAATGGGCCATCGACACGGTGCCGGCCCTGTGGCGCAGGCCCTTGGTGAACTCGGCGACGCCGATCGGCGTCCCGCTGCTGCCGCCGGGGCTGCGGCCCCACCACTCGCGGTAGGTCATGTCGCGCGACATCTTGTCGCCCCACTGCACGAGCTGTCCCTTGACGACGCGGTGGATCCGCTGCGCGTTGTAGAAGTTCTTCTTCACCAGATCGACGATGTGCTCCACGGTCTTCGGGGCCTTGTCCTGATACGTCTGGATGACGATGGTCCCCTTCTCCGTCTCGATGACGATCACGGGCCCCGTGCCCGCAGGCTTGGCCTGGGCGTGCAGTCGGTCGGACGCGGCAGACATCCACACTGCCGCCAGCAGCAGCAACGAGATCAGCGCGTGGCGAATCATGTGGGTAGCATACCCAAGCGCCGGCAACAGGCAACCGCTCGGCGCCCCGCTCGAGTCACACGCCTCGAGCCCTGAGCCGTAAGCCGCCCGTCTTCCCGGTGTACCCTATCCAGCCGAGTTTCCCCATTTCGAGGAGTCGCGCGTGTCACAGCTCTTCACGGTCAAGCCACTGCACCAGCTCACGAGCGACGCGGATCCTCACGGAGGCCCGCGTCTGGCGCGGTCGCTCGGTCCGATCCAGCTGATTTCGCTCGGGATCGGCGCCATCATCGGCGCCGGCATCTTCTCCACCGTCGGCAGCGCGGCGGCGGGCGGTGCGCATCACCTCGGGGCCGGACCCGCGCTGGTGATCTCGTTCATCCTCACGGCCGTCGCGTGCGGCTTCGCGGCGCTCTGCTACGCCGAGTTCGCCTCGATGGTGCCGGTCGCCGGGTCCGCGTACACGTATTCGTACGCGACGCTCGGCGAACTCGTCGCGTGGATCATCGGGTGGGACCTGATCATCGAGTACGCGATCGGCAACGTCGCCGTGGCCATCTCGTGGTCCGGCTACTTCCAGGAACTCCTGCGCGGGTTCGGCATCACGTGGCCCGTGTGGCTCGGCGTCGACTACCGCACGGCGTATCACGCGCTGGCGCAGGTGCAGGCGGCGGGCGGCGCCACGGCAGACCTCGCGCCGAGCGTGATCCGCCACGCCGACGCCGTCATCAACGCGCCCCACATCGGGGGCGTGCCGCTGCTGTTCAATCTCCCGGCCTTCCTCGCGGTGATGGGCATCACGGTGGTGCTCGTGCGCGGCATCCGCGAGAGCGTGGGCTTCAACACGGCGATGGTGCTCCTCAAGCTCGTGATCATCGCGTTCTTCCTGGGCGTCGGCGTCTTCTACGTCAAGCCGGAGAACTGGACG
This sequence comes from uncultured Luteitalea sp., assembly GCA_964422175.1. Classification (GTDB taxonomy): domain Bacteria; phylum Acidobacteriota; class Vicinamibacteria; order Vicinamibacterales; family Vicinamibacteraceae; genus Luteitalea. Next base: position 2,948 of record CAYRAE010000333.1, read on the forward strand.
CCGTTCGCGCCGAACGGCTTCAAGGGCATCAGCAGCGCGGCGGCGATCATCTTCTTCGCGTACATCGGCTTCGACGCCGTGTCGACGGCGGCCGAGGAAACGAAGGACCCGCAGCGCAACATGCCGATCGGCATGATCGGCAGTCTCGTCATCTGCACGGTGATCTACATGGCCGTGGCGATCGTCCTCACCGGCCTCACACCGTGGACGCAGCTCGGGACCGCCGAGCCGCTCGCGACGGCGTTCTCGACGCTCGGCATGCACTGGGCCGCGGGCATCATCTCCCTGGGCGCGGTCTTCGCGACGACGTCGGTGCTGGTGGTGTTCCAGATGGGACAGCCGCGTATCTTCTTCTCGATGGCGCGCGACGGCCTGCTCCCGCAGTGGGCCGCGAAGGTCCATCCGAAGTACAAGACGCCGCACGTCACGACCATCCTCACGGGTGTGTTCGTCGGCCTGCTGGCGGGCCTGGCCAACATCGACGAGATCGTCGAGCTGACCAACATCGGGACGCTCTTCGCGTTCGTGCTCGTGGCCGTGGGCATCCTCGTGCTGCGTCGCACGAACCCCGACGCGCCACGTCCGTTCCGCACGCCGTTCGTCCCCGCGGTTCCGATCCTCGCCATCGTCTGCTGCAGCTATCTGATGCTGCAGCTCCCGTGGCAGACATGGGAACGCTTCTTCATCTGGCTCGCCATCGGCCTCGTGGTCTACTTCGCCTACGGCTACCACCACAGCAAACTGCGCGCGACGAAGGCGTGACGCACGGGCTGAAGCCCGTGCGCTCCACTTGATGCATCGCAGGGGCCGTTGATGGACGCCGGCCATCTGGCCGAGTCCAGGGGCAACGCGCTCGCGCGTTACTTGCGGACGACCCAGGTGGTCATGCAGCGCTGGCGCTGGACGACGGTGGTTTTCAGGGGATCGAGCAGCTCGCCACGGAGTGAGTCCGTGAGCGTCATGAGCTGCGCTTCGTCGACGACGTAGCGCGTGGTGCCGTCTGGGAGCACGAAATGCCGGCCGGCCACGTGCTCGAGCGCGTCGGCCATCCCGATGTTCGAGACGAGCCTGGCGAAGAGCATGCCGCCGGGCTTCAGCACCCGCCACATCTCGCGGACCATCGCCTCGAAGTGCGCATCGTCGCGCGCGAAGTGCAGGACGGCGTTGCTGATGACCACGTCGAACCACGCGTCGGGAAACGACAGGTGCTCGACCGCATCCGCGCGGACCTGATCCGGCGGCAGCGCGGGCGCGAGCGTCGCCGCCATGTCGCGGACCGACGTGATGGCACACAGATCCTCGTCTACCGCAAACACATCGAAGCCCTCGCGCAGCAGGTAGACGAGATTGCGCCCGCTGCCGCACCCCGCGTCGAGTACACGCATGCCAGGGCGAATGCGCCCACGCAGCAACTGGTCGAAGAGATAGATGTCAATTTGGCCGAACGTGCTTTGCAGATCCATGGTCTTCAGGGGCTGGCTCAACATCCTCGGGCGTAGAACCAGACCACGGGAACTCGAGATGGAGTGGGTGCGTGAACGTGTCCCTCGAAAACCTCGACTGGCTCATCGTCCCCGGGCTCCTGCGCATGG
>CAYRAE010000334.1:0-4519 GCA_964422175.1 uncultured Luteitalea sp.
TCGCGTGTCGACGTCACGTTCACGACGTGGCCCGACGGCGCGACGGCCTTCATCGGTGACGGACCGTTGGCCCTGCGCGAGGATGGCGACACACGGACCGCGCGGCTGACGGCGACGACCTCCGACGTGGTGATCGTGAAGAACCGCGACGATGCCGTGCTGGTGGCGATGACCCTGGTCGTCGTGCGCGACGCGCCGCCGGGGGTGCGCATCACCGCACCGGGCGCCGACCTGCGACGGGATGCCGCGACGGGGAGCGTCACCATCCGCGTCACGGCGCGCGACGACATGGCCGTGCGCGGCCTGCGTCTGCTGTACACGAAGGTGTCGGGCAGCGGCGAGAGCTTCTCGTTCGAAGACGGGGAGTGGCCGCTGCGCATCGAACGTCGATCGGTGGCCGAGTGGGAGGGGACGCACACGGTCGATCTCGCCACGCTGAACCTTGCGCCCGGCGATTCGGTGGCCTACCACGCCGTGGCGCACGACGCCCGGTTCGGCGCCGCGGGCACGTCGGAGTCGGAGCGCTTCCTCATCGAGATCGTGCGCCAGGGTGCGGTGCCGGCTGGCGACTACAGCCTGCCTGAGCCCGAGCTCGGATTCGCGCTGAGCCAGCGCATGGTGATTCAGCTCACCGAAGGCCTGTTGCAGCGGCAGGCGCGCATCGCACGACAGGAGTTCCGCGAGGACGCGCAGACGCTCGCCGTGGCGCAGCGGCGCGTACGCGCGGAGTTCGTCTTCCTGCTCGGTGGAGAAGTGGTGGACGAGGTCGAGGAAGCAGGGCACTCGCACGAGATCGGTGAAGGCCGGCTGGACAACCAGGGCAAGAGCGATCTCACTGAGGCCGTCCGCCACATGGCGCAGGCGGAAGTACGTCTCACGAATGCCGACGTCAGGGAGGCGCTCGAGTACGAGTACAAGGCGCTCGCCTCGCTGCAGGCCGCGTTCGGCAAGGCACGCTATTTCATGCGGACGCTGCCGATCCCCGTGCAACTCGACATGAATCGGCGTCTGACGGGCGAACGCGTCGACGCCGCGTCGAGCCGGTGGACGGCGCGACCCTTTCCCGATGCCGCGCGGACTGACGCGATCGCGCTGCTTGCACGACTCGACGCACCTGGTGTCGACGTGACGGGTCTCCTGCCGGCACTCGTGGCGCTCGATCGCCGCGACGGTGCGTGGGTCGCCGCGGTCCAGCGCGCTGCGCAGGAAGAGGGTACCGACGGCGTGGCGCGGATCCTTCGCGCGCGCGTGTTGCCGGCGAGCCCGACGTGGCTGTCGATGCCGTTGCCGCGATCGGCGACGGAGGGCGCGCTCGGAGGCGTGAGTCGCCCATCGCCGGCACGAAGGGGGACGCCGTGAACGCGACCCATGTCCTGCGCGTGCTTGGCCTGGCAGGTGTGATCGCGGGCATCGTGGATCCCGGATGTCGTGACGCCGCCCGCGAACACCTGCGCGTCAGGATCGCCGGCGACCTCGCGCCGGATGCACGTGTGCACGCCCTGCACACGCTGGCGTCAGCCGCGCCGTGGGCTGTCGTGATCGATGAAGCGGATCCCGCGTCGCCCCATGCGGACACCACATCTGCGGTGGCGACGGTCGTCATCGGGCATGCCGCGCCGGTCCTGCGCGCACTCGAGCAGCGACGTGCGGATCTGGCTCTCGAAGTGGATGACGAGGTCGTGACCATCCGGTCGTTGGTCGTGCCCGGTCGCGTCGTGGCCGGCATGCGCACCGACATCCGCGTCCACGTCGGCGACGTGGCGCCGCACCGCGGTGCCGTACGCGTGACGGTGCGTGATGCGGACTCCGGCGTGGAGCAGGCCCGCGTCGACGCGCCACAGCCACTGACGAACGGGTTGGAACGCGTTCGCTCCACTCGAGAAGAAGGATGGAGGTCAGGGGGGGCGACCCCTGGCGAAGCGGACCGCGAAGAGGTCACGGTGACAGTCCCGTGGATCGCGACGGGGGTGGGACCGCGGCGGCTGCTCGTCGAGGCATCGCAGCCCGACGCGAAGGATGGACCGCCTCCCGCATCGGCAGTGACGTCCATCGCGGTCCTGCCATCGGACGTGCGCGTGGACGTGCTCGAGGCGCGGCCGACGTGGAGTGCGCGTTTCGCGCGACTGGCGCTTCATGATGTGGACGGCGTCCACCTCACGACAGATGTACGCGTGGCGCCAGGCGTGGCCGTACGCACGACGTCGGCCCATGGCGGGAACGCGTCGTTAGCCGGTGGCAATGACGAGGCGCAGGTGCGGATCGTTGGTGGTCTCGACGCGTTGACATCGAGCGATGTCGCTGCGCTGGAGCGCGCCGTGCGCGAGCGCGGGCGTGCGGTGGTGCTGCTCGCAGACGAGGTGCCGGCCTCGGGGCCGTGGCGCCGACTCTGGCCCGACGCGACGGGCTCGCTCAGGCAGTCTGCCCGTCTGGTCACGGGCCGCATCGGCGGCCACGCCTGGAAGATGCGCGAGTGGCTGGAACTGCCCGCGTCGGCGGCGGTCACGCCGTTGGCGTCTCTCGACGCGGGCCAGACGCCCTTCGTGGCAGGACGTGCGCTCGGCGCGGGGCGTGTCGTGCTCGTGACGGCGCTCGACGCGTGGCGCTGGCGCGCGGAGGACGGCGCGGCGTACGCGGCGGGCTGGCGTGCCCTGGTGCAGCGGCTTGCGGCTGACGTCCCGGCACCCGTCGGCAGCACCGTGTGGGTCACTGGGCACGGGCGGCAGCGCTGGCTGCACGTCGCCGTGGACATCCGCCCCGACGTGGCGGCGCGCGCCCCGGTGATCGCGGCCGTGTCGACCGGCGGACACGACCGCCGTATCCCTCTCGAGCCCGTCGCGCCGGCGACGTGGCGCGGAGCCGTACGCGTACCGGAGGCGGCCGGCGTAGAGGTGACAACGAGCGCGACAGCAGGGGCGGAAGTGGTCGGACGGGCACAAGTCGTGGTAGACCTTGGCCCGTTCCGAGACCCGGCGGCGTGGCAGGACGTGGCGCGGCGCCAGGTGTGGCGCGGCAGTGTCGCGGCGTCGCGGGGGCAGTGGATCGACGCCCTCACGCAGGTGCGTACGCGGCTCGCGGGAGTCGACGGCCCGCGATGGTACGTGACCCGGACGTGGGGATTCGTGGCGCTGGTGCTGGCGCTGCTCGGCACGGAGTGGATCCTCCGGCGCCTGAATGGAGCACGGTGAGGATGAGGGGAGCGAGATGGCGCAGAACCGACGAGACTTCCTGAAGACGGCCGGCGCGGCGGGCGCCGCGTTGTCGTTGAGCGACTGGTGGATGGCACCGACGTCCGCGCAGGGCCCGAAAGAGCGGAGCGGCCCGTGGCGCACGTGGGGGGCAGATGTCCTCAAGCAGGCAAAGGGACTCGGATGCACGTATGCCGAGATCCGATTCGGCCGCAAGCGGTCGCAGGCCTTGAACGTGCGCAACGGACAACTGACGAGTGCCGGTGGATTCAGTTTCGGCGGCTTCGGGGCGGCGCCTGGTGGCGGGATCAGCGACACGTTCGGCTTCGGTGTGCGCGTCATCCACTCCGGCGTCTGGGGGTTTGCCAGCAGTCCGATCGTGACGGCTGAGGAGATCCGTCGCGTGGTGCAGCGCGCCACCGACGTGGCGAAGGCCAGTGCCGTGGCCAAGCGCTTCGACGTCAGGCTGGCGCCGGTACCCGCGTACGACGAGTTCTACGAAACGCCGCACACGCGCGATCCGTTCCAGGTGTCGCTCGAAGAGAAACTCGCACTGCTCGTCGACACCACGACGGAGATCCAGAAGAACAAGCAGGTCTTGTTCGCCACCGCGCAGGTGAGCTTCTCGCACGACTGGAAGTTCCTCGTCACGTCGGAGGGGTCGTTCATCGAACAGAGCCTGTACTACTGCTCGTGCGGCGCGTCGGCCACCGCGCGCACCAAGGGACAGGTCAAGACGCGCGTCTACACCCCAGGTGCCTCCACGGCGGGCTACGAGTTCCTGGTGAACGCGGATCTGAAGGGCCATGCGGAACGCGTCGCCGCCGAGGCCGTGGAACACAGCATGGCCGCGCCGGTGCAGTCGGGACTGAAGGACCTCGTGCTGAAGCCGTCGCACCTGGCGCTGACGATGCACGAGATCATCGCGCACCCCACCGAGCTCGATCGCATCGTCGGCTACGAGGCCAACTATGCGGGCACGAGCTTCGTGAAGCTGTCGGACCTGAAGACGTTGAAGTACGGCAGTCCGCTGCTCAACGTGTACGCCGACAGGACGCACGTCGGCGCGTGCGGCACCGTGGGCTTCGACGACGACGGCGTGAAGTCGCAGCGCTGGCCGATCATCCAGGACGGCATCCTCGTGGGGCTGCAGACCAACCGCGAGACGGCGCACTACATGGGCGAGAGCGAGAGCCGTGGCTGCACGTTCGCCAACCACTGGCGGAACTACCCGTTCCTGCGGATGCCGAACATCCAGATGGAACCCGGCAAGTCCGGATCGCCGACGCTCGAGCAGATGATCGCCGACGTCAAGGACGGCGTGCTCGTGGACG
>CAYRAE010000335.1:0-4506 GCA_964422175.1 uncultured Luteitalea sp.
GCGGCGAATGACATTGATCCACACAAGAGTACGACGGACGCGGGCGGGACGCTTATAGGGGCTCCGGAGCTCGAACGTACGTCCCGCGTTCCCGGTCCGCCTTGCCGCCATCGCCGCCGCGGCGAGGCAGGCATTCGTCATTCGTCATTCGTCATCGCCCGCATTCCCGCCATCGCAGCATTCCCGGCCCGCCTTCGCGCCTTCGCCGCTACGGCGAGGCAGGCATTCGGCATTCGTCATTCGGCATTGCCGTAAAATCACCCCTGTATGCATCCCTGGCACGACATCTACGTCGACGACCATCTCATCGCCAAGACCTTCCCCGTCGTCATCGAGGTGCCGATGGGGAGCAAGAACAAGTACGAGCTCGACAAGGAATCCGGGTTGATGCGGCTGGATCGCGTGCTCTACAGCGCCGTCTACTATCCGGCCAACTACGGATTCATCCCGCGGTCGTTCTGTGACGATGGCGACCCGCTCGACGCGCTGGTGCTGGGACAGGAGCCGGTCCACCCGCTCACCGTCGTCCAGGCGCGGGCCATCGGCGTGATGCGCATGCGCGATGAGAAGGGACTCGACGACAAGATCATCGCCGTCAGCACGCTCGATCCGGCCTTCAACGACTATTCCGATCACACCCAGTTGCCGGGACACACCCTGCGCGAGATCAAGCGATTCTTCGAGGACTACAAGCAACTCGAGAACAAGCTGGTCGAGGTGACCGACTTCCTGGGTCCCGACGAAGCCCTCAACATCCTCAAGGACTCGCTGGACATGTATCGCCGGCTGCGGCGGGGCGAGCTCTACGGCAAGTAGCACACACCTCGGGTCATCGACGCCGATGCTGCAGGGACTCTTCGACGGCTATCCGGACTGGGCGCGAGCCATCCTCGTCGTCGTCATCGTCCTGACGGTGGCCTGCATGGTCGCCGAGGTACTGGCGCGCCTCGTGGGCGCGCTCATCGGACGCATCGATGCGCGCGCGTCCGGCGAACTGGCGCGCCGGCGCGCGACGCGGGCCGGCCTGCGCGTGGTACGGCTCATCGTCACGCTGCTCGTGGCGGCGGTCCTGATGTTCCCCGCGATGGCGCTCGTCGGCCTCCGTCCCGGCGTGGGCCTCACGCCCGAGAGCCTCGCCATGTGGGTGACCGGTTCGGGCCTCCGCATCGGCCTGATCGTGCTGCTCTCCTGGCTGGTGACGCACGTCGTCGCGCTGAGCGTCGAGCGGCTCGAAGGCGACGTCGGTATCGGGACGACAGTCGACGCGATCGAGCGCACCAAGCGCGCGCGCACGCTCGGCACGCTGGTGCAGACCACCGCGTACACGCTGGTGTCGTCGATCGCGCTGCTCATGATCCTGCGCGAACTGCACGTGGACATCACGCCCATCCTCACGGGCGCCGGCATCGTCGGTCTGGCCGTGGGCTTCGGCGCGCAGTCGCTGGTGAAGGACATCATCAGCGGGTTCTTCCTGATCCTGGAGGATCAGGTGCGCGTGGGCGACGTGGCCAACATCGATGGCACGAGCGGGCTCGTCGAGCGGATCACGTTGCGCACGATCATCCTGCGCGACGAGACGGGCACCGTGCACGTGATCCCCAACGGCAGCATCCAGCGGCTCTCGAACCTGACCAAGGACTTCTCGTTCTATGTCACGAGCATCGGCGTCAGCTATGGCCAGGACCCTGACGAGGTCGTCGCCGTGCTGCGCACCGTGGACGAAGAGATGCGGGGCGAACCCGCGTTCGCGCCGTTCATGCTGGCCCCGCTCGACGTGATGGGCGTGGACCGGCTTGGCGAGTCCGCCGTCGAGGTGAAGGTGCGGCTCAAGACCATTCCCGCGAAGCAATGGACCGTCGGACGCGAGTTCCTGCGCCGCGCGCGGATGGCATTGCTGCGCGCGGGCGTCGAACTGCCGGCCCCGCAGCGTCGCGTGCTGCCTTCGATGACGCCGACCGTGGCGCCCACCGGTGATACGCCCACGAGCGACGCACCGACCACCACGCCCACCACGCCCGCGACCGACGCATGAACGGCAGCGCGGTGTTCGGGATCGCCATCGCGCTCGGCGCCTGCCTGCTCTTCCAGGTCCAGTTCCTGCTGGCCAAACTGATCCTGCCGTGGTTCGGTGGATCGCCGTCGGTCTGGTCCACGAGCCTCGTCGTCTTCCAGGTCCTGCTGCTGGCCGGTTACGCCTACGCGCACGCCATCGCAGCCCTGCCGCGGCGCGCGCAGCTGACGCGGCATGTCGTGGTCATCGCCGTCGTCCTCGGCGTGTTGATCTGGCGGGCAGCGACGTGGCCGTCTCCTGTCACACCCGGCGACGACTGGAAACCGGATCCTGACAGGTCGCCCGTGGCGCAGATTCTGGTGTTGCTGACGGGCGCCATCGGTCTACCCTTCCTGGTGCTCGCCAGCACGAGTCCCCTGCTGCAGCGCTGGCACGCCGACCGCTGGCCGGATCGATCGCCGTACCGGCTCTACGCGCTCTCGAACCTCGGATCGCTCGTCGGCCTCGTCTCGTATCCGTTCCTCGTCGAGCCGCACCTCGACGTCTTTCAGCAGGGTCACTGGTGGACGATCGCGTACGGGCTCTACGCCGTGGCGGCCCTGGCGTGCGTCACGGGTATGCGGACCATCCCTGTCGCGACACAGCATGGCGCCGCGATCGTGCCCACCGTGGCCCCTGAAACTCCCACGACAGTCGAGCGTCCCCGGCTCGGTGACCACGTCCTGTGGCTCCTGCTGGCCGCCGTGCCTGCCGCCCTGTTACAGGCCACCACGACGCGAATCACGCAGGACATCGCCGCCGTGCCGTTCCTCTGGATGGTGCCGCTGGCCGTCTACCTGGTCACCTTCATCGTCGCGTTCGAGTACCCGCGCGCGTTCCACCGCGGCGTCCTGACGGTGCTGCTGTCGCTGGGCATGGCCGCGGCGATCCCCGAGTGGTCCGTGACGTACACGCTGGCCGCCGTGCTCGGCGAACTCGCGCTGGTGGGCTGGTGCTTCCATGGCGAACTGGCCGCGCGTGCCCCGGCACCGGCGTGGCTCACGCGGTACTTCCTCGTCGTGTCTGCCGGGGGCGCGATGGGCAGCGCGCTCGTGGCATTCGGCGCGCCCGTTTTCTTCAACGGTCTGCTGGAATATCCACTCACGCTGATGCTGGCTGCACTCGTCCTCGGTGCCGTCTACGTGCTGCGCGCCGAGCACGCCGCCACAGTCGGTACCGCGCGTCTCGCGAGGACCGTTGGCGTGCTGCTGGCCGTGCTGGGCGGCGCCGTGGGCGGCAAGACGCTCCTCGGCTGGAGCAGCCTCACCTCGGATGCGATCTTCACGTCGCGCAACTTCTTCGGAGCCATCCGCGTGCGGGAACAGGAGTTCGACGATGGCGCGCGCTATCACCGACTGCAACACGGCACGACTCTGCACGGCCTGCAGTACCTCGACGGGGACAAGGCGCGCAAGCCCACGACGTACTACATGCCGACGAGCGGCGTGGGGCAGGCATTGAGCGCGCTCTCGTTGCAGGCGTCGCCCGTTCGTGTCGGCGTGATCGGTCTCGGCGCGGGCACGCTCGCGGCGTATGGCCGCAAGGGGGATGCGTACACGTTCTTCGAGATCGATCCGCAGGTCGTCGCGCTGTCCACATCACCCACGCCGCTCTTCACATACCTCCGCGACTCGGAGGCACGCGTGGACATCACGGGTGGCGACGCGCGGGTGAGTCTCGAACGCGCGATGCCGTACGGATTCGATCTGCTCGCCGTCGACGCCTTCAGCAGCGACTCGGTGCCCGTCCATCTGCTCACGCGCGAAGCCTTCGCGCTGTACGCGCGCCACCTGCGATCGCCGCAGAGCGTTCTGGCCGTTCACGTCTCCAATCGCTTCCTCGAACTCGAAGCGATCGTGCAGGCCGGCGGCGCGACAGCGGGGTTCACCACCGTCCAGGTGGACGATGACATCGAGACCGACGATGCGGATCGCAACACGTGGATGCTGCTCGCCCGCGATCCGTCGGTGCTCGCACATTTCGGCGAGACGTGGGACGACCCACCGGTAGCTCCGTGGACCGACGCGTCGAGCAACCTGTTCCAGGCCCTGCGCTGGTGACGGTCGCATGAGCCGTGCCGCGCCGCTCGCCTGCGCCATCACGCTCGGCGCCTGCCTGCTGTTCCAGATCCAGTTCCTGCTCGCGCGACAAATCCTCCCGTGGTTCGGCGGCACGCCCGCCGTGTGGTCCACCAGCCTCGTCGTGTTCCAGGTGTTGCTGCTCGCCGGCTATGCCTGGGCGCACGGCCTGGCACGCTTGCCGTCGAGGCGCTGGCAGGCCGGCCTGCAGACAGCGCTCGTCATCGCAGGTCTGGGCGTCGTGGCGTGGCACGCGACCGTGTGGCCGTCGCCAGTGATGCCCGGCGACAACTGGAAACCTTTTGCTGACCAATCACCCATCGCATCGATCGCGGTGCTGCTCATCGCGACGATCGGCGTGCCGTTCCTGACGCTCGC
>CAYRAE010000336.1:0-4496 GCA_964422175.1 uncultured Luteitalea sp.
CGGGATGGCTCACGACGGGCCCGCGAGTGAAAGCGTTCGAGGCGGCGTTCGCGCGTCACATCGGCGCCGCGGAGGCCGTGGCGCTCAACTCGTGCACGGCCGGTCTGCACCTCTCGCTGCTGGCGTCGGGCGTGGGCGCCGGAGACGAGGTGATCACGTCGCCTCTCACGTTCTGCGCGACGGCCAACACGGTGCTGCACGCGGGCGGCACCCCGGTCTTCGTCGACGTCGACAAGGCGACGGGCACGATGAGCGTCGACGCCACGCGCAACGCGCTGACGGCGCGCACACGCGTGATCATGCCGGTCCACTACGCGGGCCGGCCCGCCGATCCGCTCGCGTTCCGCACGTTGGCAGACAGCCACGGCGTGCGACTCGTCGAGGACGCGGCGCACTGCGTCGATGCGTCGGTGGATGGGCGGCGCATCGGGACGATCGCCGACTTCACGGCGTTCAGCTTCTATTCCACCAAGAACCTCGCGACGGGCGAGGGCGGGATGGTCACGACGGCGTCGGCAGAGGATGCCGACTGGATGCGCGTGGCCGCCCTCCACGGCCTGTCGCGAGACGCATGGGCGCGCTACGCCCCTGGCGCACCGGCGCAGTACGACGTCGTGATGGCCGGCTGGAAGTACAACATGATGGACCTGCAGGCCGCCCTCGGCCTCGCGCAGCTCGACAGGCTCGAGACGATGCAGACGCATCGCGAACGCCTGTGGGAGCGCTACGAGGAAGGTCTTGCCGGCCTGCCGCTCGCGCGCGCGGCGGCCGTACCGGCGGGATGGACGCACGCGCGACATCTCTATACGGTCCACGTGGAGCCGGAGCGGTGCGGCTGGACGCGCGACGACCTGCAGGCCGCGCTCGGCCGCGAGGGCATCGGCACCAGCGTGCACTTCCGCGCGCTGCACCTGCACACGTACTACGCGGAGCGGTTCTCGCTCGTACGGGGCATGTTCCCCAACGCGGAGTACCACAGCGACACGTCGTTGTCGCTGCCGTTCTGGGGCGGGATGCCGATGCGGGACGTCGATCGTGTGATCGAGACGGTCGAGCGCCTGCTCACCAGGGGCGCCTGACGTGCATCGTCGACCGAACTCGCGGGCTGGCCTGGCTCTCTTCCGCGTGGCGGCGGGACCGCGCATCGGCCATGGCCACCTGCGTCGGGCCGAGACGTTGGCCGATGCCCTCGGGTGGCCTGTCGTACTGAGCCTTCGCGGTGCGTGCCGTGCGCCGACGACGCTTCGCGTGGTCGAGGGGCGGAGCGCCCTCCGGACGGTTCGTCGATTCGCTCCCGCCGTCATCGTCCTCGACGATCCCCGGACGACGGCGAGTCGCGCATGGGTGGAGGCCGCACGGCGGTACGCCGTACCCGTCGTGAGTCTGCACGATCTCGGACTCGCGCGCGTCCCGTCGACGCTGGCCGTGGACGGGAGCGTCAGCAGTCCCGCGCTCGGATGGCCGTCGACAGCGGTGCTGCGCGGATTGCCGTACGCGGTGATTCGTCAGCCGATGCTGACGCGACGCGCGGGGCCCGTCCGGCGCGTGCTCGTGTCCCTCGGGGGAGGACCACGCGTCGCGCTCACGCGCGCGATCGTTCGTGAAGTGGCACGGCGGCATCCGGAGATCGAGATCGTCGTGACGCAGCCGGGGATCGCCGCGACGAGTGGTGCATCGCGCGTCACGCCAGCCACGCTGCCGAACGGCCTTGCTCCGGCACTCGCCAGGGCCGATGTGGCGATCGTGGGCGGAGGCGTCTCCCTGTACGAAGCGATTGCCGCAGGCGTACCCGCCGTCGCCGTCGCCGTCGTCGCGCCGCAGCGGCCGACGATCCGCGCGTTCGCGGCAATGGGCCTCGCGCGCGATGGTTCCGGACGCGCACGCACGCAGGAAGACGTTGCACACCGGGTCGCCGATCGAGTGGACGAGACGATTCGGGATCTGTCATGGCGCCGCCACGTGCGGCGTGCAGGTCCGCGGGCGATCGATGGGCGCGGGGCATCGCGTGTCGCCCGCGCGATTGCCGCGCTGGCCCGGGAGCCGAACCGTGCGTGAACGGACGGCGGTGGTGTTCGACCTCGACGACACGCTGTATCCCGAGCGCCGGTTCGCGCTCGGCGGCTACGCGGCCGTGGCGCATCATGTCGCGCAGCGCACCGGCATCCCGGCCGCCACGCTCTATCGCTTTCTCGCGGCGCGTTTCCGCCGGCAGGGGCGTGAAGGCCTGTTGCAGGCGCTCTGCGCGGCGTTCGCATTGCCCGTGAGCGACATTCCGGACCTCGTCGACGTGATCCGCAGGCATCGTCCGCGCCTCACGTTGCCGCGGCTGTCTCGCGACGTCCTCGTCGCGCTCCGCGCCGAGGGGCATCGTCTGGGCATTCTCACGAACGGCCTGCCGGGGATTCAGGCGCGCAAGGTGGCCGCGCTCGGTGTCGAACCGCTGGTCGACACGGTCGTCTACGCGCAGCAGCATGCCCCGGACGGCAAACCCGCGCCCGTGTGCTTCGCCGTCGCGCGTGAGCGTCTGGACGTCGAGGCGGCACACACGGTGTTCGTCGGCGATCACCCCGTCAAGGACATCGACGGTGCGACGGCCGCGGGCTTGCATGCCATCTGGCTGCCGGGCGCCCGTTTCGTGCCGTCGCCGGCCGTCGCCTGCGCGTACGCCACCTCGCTTGCCGAGGTGCCGGCACTCGTCGCACATCTCCTGGAGGCACAGCATGTCGCTGCCTGTTGACATCGCCGGCCGTGACATCGGTGCTGGTGCACCGATGCGGGTCATCGCCGAGATCGGACTCAATCACGACGGCGATCCCGACGTCGCGCGACGACTGATCGACGCCTGCGCCGACGCGGGGGTCTGGGCCGTGAAGCTGCAGGTGTTCGATGCCGACGAGCTGCTCGTGGCCGACGCACCGGCGCCTGCTCACGTGCACGCCGCATCGCTGCGCGACTTCTTCGCACGGTTCGAATTGCAGGAGGCCGTGTATCGGTCGCTTGCCGCGCGGGCACGTGAGCGCGGCCTGGCATTCATCGCCACCGCGTTCGACAGCGCGGCCGTGGAGATGCTCGACGCGATTGGCGTCGATGCGTTCAAGGTGGCGAGCGGCGACCTGACGCACCAGTTGCTGATTGAACAGGTGGCGCGTACCGGGCGTCCGCTGATCCTCTCCACGGGCATGAGCACGGAGCACGACGTGTGGAACGCCGTCGACTGGGCCGTCGGCGCCGGTGCACGCTCGCTGGCACTGCTGCACTGCGTCTCGGCGTATCCCACACCCGACGCGCAGCAGAACCTCCGTGCCGTGAGGACGCTGGCGCTCGACTACAGGCTCCCCGTCGGACTCTCGGATCACGGCATGGGCGCAGACGCCGCGCTGCTCGCGTACGCGCAGGGTGGGGCATTGTACGAGCGTCACGTCCACCTGCCCGATACCGACGCGATCGACGCGCCCGTCTCGTCGACGCCTGCCGAACTCGCTGACATCGTGTCGCGTCTCGCCCGTGCGCACGAGGCGATGGGTGACGGGCGGCGGAGGCCCATGCCGGCCGAGTGCCCGAACATCGTGCCGAGTCGTCGCGGTCTCTATGCACGCCGACCGATCCGCCGGGGCGCGATCATCCGCGCCGGCGATCTCGCGGCACTGCGACCTGCCGGATCCCTCGGCGCCGAGTACGCGCGCGCGTTGATCGGCTGTCGTGCCACGCGGTCGATCCCGGCCGGCGCGCCATTCGAGCCGTGCGATCTCGGACTCGTCGACGCGGAGAAGACGGCATGACAGCGCCGAACGTCGTAGTGACGGCCGCGTCGCGCCGCGTCGCGCTGGTGCGCGCGCTGCAGCAGGCGCTCACCCGCCTGTCTCCACGTGGTCGCGTGATCGCGACGGACATCGACCCGTTCTCGCCGGCGGTGCACGTTGCCGACGCCGCGCAGGCAGTACCGCGCAGTGACCATCCCGAGTACGTGGACGCGCTCATCGCCGTATGCACTGCGTACGACGCAGGCGTCCTCGTGCCGACGATCGACGATGAACTGGAGACAATCGCCGCGGCAGCGCCACGCTTCGCCGCGGCAGGCATCACCGTGATGGGACCGCCCGTGGAGACGGCGCGTATCTGCCGCGACAAGCTCGCCACGGCGGCGCATCTCACGCAGCACGGCATTCGCGCGGCGGCCACGTGGACGCCTTCCGACGCACGCGCGCTTCACCTGCGCGCGCCGCTGTTCATCAAGCCCAGACGCGGGCGGGGCAGCGTGGCGGCGTTCCCGGCTCACACCGAGGAGCACCTGCGCTTCTTCCTCGAGTACGTACCGGATCCCGTCGTGCAGGAATTCCTCGACGGGCCCGAATACACCATCGATCTGTTCTGCGACACGGCGGGGACACCGATCGCCGCCGTGCCGCGTGAACGGCAGGTGATCCGATCGGGCGTGACTGACCGCGCGCGCACTCGAGCGCGAGGTCGATGAGGACGGCATCGCGCACGGTACGCCC
>CAYRAE010000337.1:0-4487 GCA_964422175.1 uncultured Luteitalea sp.
CCACATCCTTCGTCGTCCAGTCGCAGTAGACGGCCAGGCCGTCGACGAGACGAACGTCCTGCTGCGTCCGAGCGATCGCGGCGTCGATCGCCGGCAGGTAGTGCTCCAGCCCCTCGACATCGAGACGACGATGGCGGCGGAGGGGCCTGGCATTGACGAACGTGCCCACCGCGAGCAGGCACTGCGTGCGTGACGATGCCGGCTGGGCCTTCCAGTCGGCGATATGCCGCAACTGTTCGTCGAGACTCGCGGCGAACACCGCGCGATCGTCGATCGATGTGTCGTAGTGCATCAGTGCCATCTGATCGACGACCGTCGCCAGCGCCGCGGCTTCCTCCACGCTGTGCTTCTGCTTCCACGGCCGCACGTGGCTGGACGTCGACGGGATCACCGCCGAGAGGAAGGCCTGCGGCAGTCGCTGGCGCAGGGCGCGCGTGAACGCGACATGTCGAGCGCCGTACTCGTGCAGCCCCTCGGTGGTGTCGGGCAGATTGCGTTCCTTCCGCACGTACGTCGCCTCGGGAACGATGAACTCGAAGTCGACGTGCACGCCCGGCACGTCCAGCGCCTCGACGAGGCGCGCGGTCTCCTCGATCGCGCGTGCGACCCACTGCGGGTCGTCGAGATGCACGGTCCTGTGCTGCAACCCTCCCACCCATGGCAGCAGGACGACATCCGGCACGAGTTGCCGAAGTGTCCGCACCGACGCGCGAGCCGTCTCCGATGTGGCATACGCGGGCACGCCGCCATGCTCGTCGTACGGTCCGGCGAACAGGTAGACGTAGCGGATGTCGTTCGCCTCGAGACGACGAGCGAGTTCCTGCAGTTCGCCGTCGTTCAGGACCCTGCGCGGCTTCTTCGGATCGTGACCGCGCAGGTAGATGCTCTCGGCCCACGCGGCATTGTGCTGTCCCTGGCGGCGGGGCTCGTACGGCACCGCGTCGGGCAGGTAGACGAGCGGATCGACGGGGCTGCCGTGGACGCGCACTTCGAAGTGCAGGTGCGGCCCGGAACTGCGTCCCGTGCTGCCGACGAACCCGAGGAGCGCGCCCTCGACGACAGGCGCGCGCTCCTCCACCACGAATCCACCGAGATGCGCGTAACACGTGGCGAGTCCGCCGCCGTGGTGCACCACCACGACATTGCCGTACGGGCCGATCCAGTCGGCCAGGAGCACGTGTCCATCCGCAGCGGCGTATACGGGCGTCCCCTGCGCCGCGCGCAGGTCGAGACCGCCGTGCAGCCGGCCGTGACGCATGCCGAAGCGATGTCCCACGCGCCCCGCCGCCGGCCAGTGGAGTCCCGACGCCGGCGTGTGGACCGACTGCGTGTCGGCGACGTCGGCCACGCGCATCTTGATGGCGGCGCCGATCGCGGCGCTGGCCGCGGCCACGGCGTCGGCACCACCGAACAGGTACGCCACGCGAGACCTGATCTGGCGCATCACGCGAATGGGTAACCACCCGTTCACGCGATCGCCCGGCAGCGCCGTCAGCGCGTAGCCCCACACCGCCAGCACTTCGCGCACGTGCTGCCGGATGTCGAATACGACATGCCGCCATGTCGAGCGTCCGCTGCGCCTGGCGGCAACCGTGTCGACGGTCAGCCCCTGCCGGCGCGCTTCCATCTCGGCGCGATGCAGGTGATGCGGCGAACTGACGAGGATGATCCGTTGCCAGCGTCCGCGGCCCATGCGCCTTGCCGACTCCAGTGCAAGACGCGTGGAGAGACCGTGGTCGTCCGGAATCACGCCATCGGCAGGTACGCCATGCTCGATCAGCAGCGCCCGCATGACGCGCGCTTCAGAGAGCGCCCCTTCGCAGCCGCCGCTGCAGAACACGAGCGGTGCAAGACCCGCGTCGTAGAGACGCGCCGCGCAGTCGACGCGCGTACGCACGGTGAGACTCGGCCCTTCGGGACGCACGCCGCCACCAAAGACGAGGATCGCGTCAGCCTGTCGCGGTTCACTCGTCCGACGACTCGCTGCCACGATGCGCCGCAGCGTCACGATCGACAGCACCATGAGCACCACGGCGGCGATCACGAGGGCGTACGCGAGCACGACGGTCAGCGTCACGGCTTGACCGCCCACGCGGCGACGTAGTGCCCGGTGAGCGCCCTGAGCGGCCAGCGTTCCAGCGCCTCGAACCGTTCGAGCACGCGCATGAACGTGCCGGCGTACACCGTCGATCCCCCGAGTGCTCGGCCTGCGCGAACGGCGACCCACCGGGGACAGTGCTCCACCCACGTCAGTTCGCGTACTTCGAGTCCGGCGGCCGTGAGCAGCCGACGCAACGTCGCGCCGCCGCACGTCGCGCCGACGCGATACGGCACGACTCCCATACGGTGCAGCAGTTCGAACGGCAGTCGGTTGCGCAACGCCACTGTCGGGTGCACGGGGTTGTCCAGCGTCACGAGCAGCCCGCCGCCGCTGCGGAGCACGCGCGCCAGTTCTCCGAGTGCGACGCGTATCGCGTCGACCGACTCGAAGTGATCGAGCGTCGAGATGGACACCACGACGTCGAACGCTCCGTCGGCGTATGGCAGGCGGCGTACATCGGCAAGGGCCGGCGTCAGGGTGCCGTGACGCGCGCGCGCCGCGCGCAGGATGGTGGCCGACACATCGATCGTCGTCACGCGCGTCGCGTGCGCGCGCAGGACGTCGTACACCCCGTTCGACACGGCCTCATCGAAGCTGTCGGTCTTGAGGATCCGCCCGTTCGTGTGGTCCATCCAGCGCGCGATCAGCGAGCCATTCCGTCGATCGCAGTACGCGCGCCAGAGCGCGTCGACGTGCCCGTCCGTCCACGCTTCGCCAACCTCGTCCCAGTACGCCGCAGACGTTGGCGAGGGCACGGGATCAGCGGCCATCGGCTGTTCCCGCCGAGGCGATGGGCGTTGTGCGCACGCGCACGAACTTGCCGGCGCTCGTCCTGGGAATCTCGTCGAGGATCTCCACGTCGAGCCGCGTATCGATCCCGAGCGCGTAGCGGCCCCGTGACACCAGCGCGGCGCGCACGTCGTCGTGCTCGACGCCGCGATACGGCACGACGCGCCAGCGCAGGTGGCCGTCGGCGACCTGTTCCAGCTGCGCCTGCACGGTGCGCCGCAGTTCCGCACTGAACGCCGCCTCGATCGCGAGCGACGACAGTTCGCGGCCGTCGGCAAGCCTGATGATCTCGGAGCGACGGCCGTCCATCCGTTCGAGCAGCGGCAGCGTGCGTCCGCACGCGCACGGCTCGCGCGCCATGGCGCCGCGGTCGCCGACACGGTAGTTGAGCAGCACCATCGCGCGGTTGTCGAGAGGCGAGATCACGATGTCGCCCGTCTCCCCGTCAGGCACCTCTCGCCCATCGTCATCGACGATGCGGACGGCGCAGAGATCGATGTTGAGGTGAAAGCCCTCACGCCGTTCGCACTGGAACCCGATGGTCCCGGCCTCCATCGCGCTGTAGACGGAGTACAGCCGACACCCCAGGGTATCGGCGAGCTCGCGTCCGCCGGGCGAGATGCGATCACCGAGGTAGACCCACACGCGAGGCATGGGCACGTCGTTGCCCGACGCATGGAGGAAGTGGAGGAACTGATCGACGTAGGATCCGAACGAGAAGACCACGCGCGGACGGATCGCTCGCAGGTGCGCGGCGGCCACGTCGAAGGGGGCCGACGGCGGCAGGTGGTGGTAGTGCACGGGACGCTGCGGGATGACGGTGCGCTCGCTGTAGATGGCGCGTTGCGTACGGCTCGAGAAATCGCTCGGCAGGATCAGCAGGCGCTGGTGTCCCTGCGTGCGCACGCCGCTCCACCGCGCCAGCGAGTGGCGCCACTCCGTCGTGAGGAACTCGCGGACGATCACGTCGGTCCATGGTTCCTCCGCGAGACGCGCGATCACCACGCGATCGCGTTCTCCCCTGGCCGGACGGAGCAGCAGCGACGGATAATCCCAGAATATCGGCTTGCGCATCCCGGATGAGGACCCGCTGGTCTTGAAGACCTCACGCCCCTGCGTCAGGTAGGGCTCGGACACGAACGGCATCGGATCGCGCGCGAGGATCGTCCCGTCGATCGTCGGCAGCCGCGCCAGGTCGGCCTCCGTGCGGACATCCTCGACTGCGAGGCCGCGCTCCTGCAACGCGCGGCGATAGAACGGCACCGTGTCGCGCGCATGGGCGACGAGCGTGCGCAGCCGATGCTGCTGCATCGCGCGAATCCTGTCGATCGGCCAGTACGGAATGGCGCGTTCCTGACGCGCGATGGCGGCGACGGCCATCGTCGACTCGATACGGGTCCAGGGCGCACCGGCGCGGCGGGCGGCGTGGCGGCGCAGGCGCGCCTCGAGGCGATCCCCGATCGTCATGTCTCGTGCCGCGCCCGCGCGGCCAGCGGCAGCCGTTCTGGCACCAGGCGCCCACCCTCATCGGCGATCGCGCCAGGTCCTTCGATGTACTCGGCGTCGTTGTTCACGCGCCAGACGTCGTAGCGGATGC
>CAYRAE010000338.1:0-4477 GCA_964422175.1 uncultured Luteitalea sp.
GCGATCAACGCGAGCTGACCGGCACCGAACGTCGCGGGTCCGACGGAAACCGGCTGCACGGGGTCGCCTTCAGGCCAGCGTCTCGGCCGGCGCGTCGGCGTGCGCGTTGGCGCGTACCGCGAGCGCGTGGTCGTGCGTGGCCTTCACGAAGCCTGCAAACAGCGGATGCGGCTTGAGCGGCTTCGACTTGAACTCGGGGTGGAACTGCACGGCGATGAACCACGGATGCGTGGGCAGTTCCACCATCTCGACGAACTTGCCGTCGAGCGAGCGGCCGACGATCTCCATGCCCTTCTCCGTGATGGCCGGCTCGTAGAGACAGTTGAACTCGTACCGGTGGCGATGCCGTTCGTGGATCACGTCGGCCCCGTACAGGCGATGCGAGAGCGAGCCGGGCTTGAGCTGACAGGCGTACGACCCGAGGCGCATGGTGCCGCCCAGGTCGTCGACGCCCAGCAGGTCGCGCAGCTTGTAGATCACTTTGTCCGACGTGTCCGGCGTGACCTCGGTGGAGTCGGCGTTGGCGACGCCGCACACGTTGCGCGCGTACTCGACGGTGGCCCACTGGAAGCCGTAGCAGATGCCGAAGAACGGGATGCCCCGCTCGCGCGCGACCTGCACGGCCTTCATCATCCCGCGCGTGCCGCGGTTGCCGAAGCCGCCGGGCACGAGGATGCCGTCGGCGCCGTCGAGCGCGCGTTCACCGCCGTCGACTTCGAGCGCCTCGGCCTCGATCCACTTCACGTCGACGGCGAGTCGGTGATGGAAGCCGCCATGGAACAGCGCCTCGGTGAGACTCTTGTACGAATCCTCCAGCCCGACGTACTTGCCGACGACGTGGATGGTGATCCGATCGTGAGGATTCCTGATGCGATCGAGCAGCGCTTCCCACTGCCCCTCGGGGCGGGGCTCGTTCGGCATCGAGAGCTGTTTGAGCACGATGCGATCGATGCCCTCTTCGGCGAGCGCGAGCGGGACTTCGTACACGCTCGACACGTCGCGCGCCGTGATCACGGCCTCTTCGTTGACGTCGCAGAAGAGCGCAATCTTGCGCTTGATGTCGCGTGGCAGCGTGCGATCCGTGCGGCACAGCAGGATGTCGGGCTGGATGCCGATGGAGCGCAGGTCGCGCACGCTGTGCTGCGTGGGCTTGGTCTTCAGCTCGCCGGCCGTGCTCACGTGCGGCACCAGCGTGAGGTGGATGTAGAGCGTGTTCTCGCGGCCGACGTCCTGACGGAACTGCCTGATCGCTTCGAGGAAGGGCAGGCTCTCGATGTCGCCTACCGTGCCGCCGATCTCGACGAGCACCACGTCGACGCCGTCAGACACCGCGAGGATGCTCTCCTTGATCGCGTTGGTGATGTGCGGAATCACCTGCACCGTGGCCCCGAGGTAGTCGCCGCGCCGTTCGCGCTGGATCACCGAGAGGTAGATCTTGCCAGTCGTCCAGTTGGAGTTCTTCGACGTGACTGTGTTGGTGAACCGCTCGTAGTGCCCGAGGTCGAGGTCGCCTTCGGTCCCATCGTCGGTCACGTAGACCTCGCCGTGCTGATACGGCGACATCGTGCCCGGGTCGACGTTGATGTACGGGTCGAACTTCTGCAGCGTGACCTTGAAGCCGTGGCTCTCCAGCAGCGCACCAATCGATGCGGCGGCCAGCCCCTTCCCGAGCGACGACACCACGCCACCGGTGACGAAGATGTACTTGACGGGTCGATGGGGCGCGGGCGTCGGCATGGTGGACATCAGGGAATCACGGAGTTGCGGCGGCCGCGATGAGGCGGCGCACCTTTTCGAGGTCGTCGGGCGTATCCACGCCGAGCGCGTCATGGCGCGACTCGACGGTCATGATGGCGTGCCCGTGCTCCAGGGCGCGCAGTTGTTCGAGCGATTCGCTCAGTTCGAGCGGCGTTGGCGGCAGCGCCGCGAACGCCAGGAGGAATGCACGACGGTACACGTACAGGCCGACGTGCTTGTACCAGGTGGCGGGCGTGCCGGGATCGCGAAGGAACGGCACCGCTGCGCGCGTGAAGTAGAGTGCGCGGCCCGTCACATCGGTCACCACCTTGACGACCGCTGGGCTCGCGATCTCGCCGGGGTCGGTGATGCGCGTGCGGATCGTGCTCATCACGAGCGATGGATCGGCCACGCAGGCGGCGACGGCTGCGTCGATCATCGCCGGCTCGAGGAGTGGTTCGTCGCCCTGCACGTTGACGATCAGATCGGCGTCGAGTCCGGCCGCCACTTCAGCGACGCGCTCGCTCCCCGTGCGATGGTCGGCCGATGTCATGCGCGCATCACCGCCGAACGCCCGCACCGCATCGAACACACGCACGTCGTCTGTCGCGACGATGACGCGCGAGATGGACGCGGCATCGCTCGCGCGCCGATAGACGTGCTCGATCATCGGCCGGCCGTGGATGTCGGCCAGCGGTTTCCCGGGGAGTCGCGTCGAGGAGAATCGTGCCGGAATGACGGCGACGGCCGTCGCGGGTGACCGGGTGACGGAGCCGGCACTGTGCAGCACGCGGAATTCTAGCACGCGCGTCATGAGGACGGAGGCGCAGGAGGGAGGGAAGCCGCTATATCATCCGTCCGTGTCGAAAGAGGTGGTCGCCGTCGGACTGCTGGGGGTGATGGTGGCGGCGTGGGGATGGGCGCTGCGGCCCGTGACTCCGCTCGTGCCGGCCGCGTCGCCGCTCGTGCCGGTGCGGGCGATTGCCGACGAGGACGTTCCGCGCGTGCGATTCGGCAGCCTGGCGCCGGATCGCGTGGTGCGACAGGTGCCGGCGGCCACACGGAACCCTTTCCTGCGAGGCATGCCGGCGCGCGAGGTGAGTGGTGCGTCGGGGCGGGTGGCACCCGTGCAACCACAGGTGGCAGACGCGCCCGCTCAGCCACAGCCCGCCCGACCGCGCGTGCGATTGATCGGCATGGCGGAAACGCGCGAGGCCGATGGCACAGGATTCGTCGCGATTCTCGCAACCGAGGACGGCGTGTCGCACGCGCGACAGGGCGACATCGTCGAGCGCGTCTTTCGCGTGCATCGCATCGCCGCCGACGGCGTCGAACTCACCGTGATTCCCGACGGCCGCACGGTGCGGCTGGCGTGGCGGCCCTGAGCGCCCGGCTGCCGAAACGTCTGGCGGAGGCGGGTATAATCGTCGCGCTCGACGCGCCGCGGCGCGGGCACGCACCAAGTTGGTGCAAGACGCTCGCAGCTTCGATGTCGTCGCGGGTTACACCCTCTCAGGACAGGTTTTTGAACAGGGTTTTCCACAGCTTCTGTGAATATCGTGCGACGAGCCACAGGGGCGTGACCTAATTCACGGGACACCACCTCCATGCCGCAGTTCACGCACCTCACCGCGCCCACCGAGGGCTCGCCGATCACCAGACAAGCCGACGCGCTCGTCGTCCCCGACCAGCCGATCCTGCCGTTCATCGAAGGCGATGGCATCGGCCCCGACATCTGGCGCGCCAGCGTGCGCGTGTTCGATGCGGCCGTGCAGAAGGCCTACGGCGGCGCGCGCAAGGTGGTCTGGTTCGAAGTGCTCGCGGGCGAGAAGGCATTCACCGCGCGCAACGAGTGGCTGCCCGCCGACACGCTCACGGCGTTCCGCGAATATCTCGTCGGCATCAAGGGACCGCTCACTACACCCGTCGGTGGTGGCATCCGTTCGTTGAACGTCGCACTCCGTCAGGAGCTCGATCTCTACACGTGCCTGCGCCCCGTGCGCTACTTCGAGGGCATGGAGACGCCGGTGAAGCGGCCCGACCTCGTGGACATGGTGATCTTCCGCGAGAACACGGAAGACATCTACGCCGGGATCGAGTTCGCGGAGGGCACGCCCGACGTCGCGAAGCTGAAGGAACTGCTGCAGGCGGCGTTCCCGAAGCCGTACGCGAAGATCCGCTTCCCCGACACGGTGGGACTCGGCATCAAGCCCGTGTCGCGTGAAGGCACGGAGCGCCTCGTGCGCGCGGCGATCGAGTACGCGATCGCCAACGGACGCAAGAGCGTCACGCTCGTGCACAAGGGCAACATCATGAAGTTCACCGAGGGCGCGTTCCGCGACTGGGGCTACGAGCTCGCCAAGCGCGAGTTCGGCGCCGTCGAAGTGGACGGCGGCCCGTGGTGCACACTGCCGAACGGCATCGTGATCAAGGACGTGATCGCCGATGCGTTCCTGCAGCAGATCCTCACGCGTCCGGCCGAGTACGACGTCATCGCCACGCTCAACCTGAACGGCGACTACATCTCCGACGCGCTCGCCGCGCAGGTGGGCGGCATCGGCATCGCGCCTGGCGGCAACATCAACTACGTGACCGGCCACGCCGTCTTCGAAGCGACGCATGGCACGGCGCCCAAGTACGCCAACCTGGACAAGGTCAATCCCGGGTCGGTGATTCTCTCCGGCGAGCTGATGTTCCGCTACATGGGCTGGACCGAGGCGGCCGATCTCATCGTGAGCGG
>CAYRAE010000339.1:0-4476 GCA_964422175.1 uncultured Luteitalea sp.
CCGAAGTGGACGCGGATCGTCGTCGGCCAGATGAGCGGACTGCCGGGACGCATGGCGCGCGCGGCACCGTGGATGGCTGTCGGCACGATGGGCGCCTGCGCCTTGATCGCGAGGATGAACGCGCCCTTCTTGAACGGCAGCAGCGCTCCGGTGCGGCTGCGCGTCCCTTCCGGAAACATGAGCAGCGAATTCCCCGATCGCACGCTCGCCACTGCGTGATCGATGGCCTGCGTCGCGCGCTCGCGGTTCTCGCGCTCGATGGGCACGAACCCGACGACGTCGAAGCCGCGGCCGAGAATCGGGATCTTCCGCAACACGGCCTTGTAGACCACCTTGAGGCGCGGCGCGAGGTCGCTGAGGGCGGCGACGAGCACGGGCGGTTCGACGTTGCTCGCGTGGTTGACCGTGTACAGCGCCGCGCGATGGCGCTGGATGTACCCGTCGCCCACGACGATGGTCTTCAGGCCGAGGATGACCATCGCGAGCTTGATGCAGTGATTGCCCAGGGCGAGCAGGTGCGCGTACCGGCCCGTCGCGAGGGCGAAGACGAGCGCGGGGCCGCCGAGCAGAATCACGTAAGCGATGACGAACGTGTAGCCGGTGAAGCTGCGGATGGCAGAGACGAGCGTGGACACGATGGTGTAGGAGAGCGTCGGTGAGGCGAGAGACGAATCGAGCCCGGTGACCTTGCGGCCGCCGGGCTCCATCGTGGTTTCGTCGGACGCTGTATCGAGTTCAGTTCGCGTTGAGCGCGCGGCGCGCTGACGCGCGTGAGGCCGTCGCCACCTTGGGCGCGGCCACGTGCGCAGCGACGGCCGCAGCGGGAGCGACGGAGCGGCGTACGGGCACGCTCTCGTCCTTGGTCTTGAAGCACTTGCACAGCGCCTCGTCGACCATGACCTCCACGCCGGTCATCGTCTGATGCGTCACTTCTGAGATTTCGGAGATGACGAGGAAGCGGGCTCTGTCGAGCATGCGCTTCTCGCGGAAGGAAAGGTTCTTCGTCTTGCTGAGGTAACAGAGGCTCTTGAGCACCTCGACCACGTCGTAGATCGAACCCGTTCTCATGCGATCCGAGTTGTCCTTGAAGCGGCCCTTCCAGTTCTGATGACTGTCGATGTTGCCGTCGGAGAGCAAGCCGTACAGCCGCTGGATTTCCTCGTCGCAGACCGCGCGGCGCAAGCCCACGCTGTCGACATTGTTGACGGGCACGAGCACCGTCGTCTCGTTTGCCACCATGCGCAATTGATAGAACTCGCACACAGTTCCCAGAATCGTCTTGGTCTCGATGCGCTCTACGACGCCAAGGCCATGATTCGGGTAGATGACCTTGTCACCGACCTGAAATGTCACGGGCACCCCTCTCTTCGGATGGTTGCAACGGCAGCTTCCAGCGATGTGGTCCGAGAAATCCCTTTCAGTATACCGCAGAACGCGCGCGGCGGTCCCTGGCAAGTCGCCGGAGGCCGGCCAGGTGTGGTCCGCTGGCGTCGAAATGACGCCCGAGGCCTCAATGACCCGCCTCGCGCGTGGACACTCGAACGATGAACACTCGCAACCTTCGCCTCATGGCGGCCACGACGGCCGTCGCGGTCATGGGACTCCTGCTGTTCGGAGCCGACAGCCGTGTGCGCGCCGCCGAATCGGCCTCGACCGGCCAGCCGTCGCTGGCCCCATACGTCCCGACACCACAGGACGTGGTCGAACGCATGCTCCGGCTGGCCCAGGTCGGCCAGAACGACGTAGTCGTGGACCTCGGATCGGGTGATGGCCGGCTCGTCGTCACGGCCGCGAAGCAGTTCGGCGCACGGGGCATCGGCATCGACATCGATCCGGCCCGTATCGCGGAGGGACAGGCCAACGCCGCCAAGGCTGGTGTGGAAGGCCGCGTGGAATTCCGGCAGCAGGACGCGCTCCAGGCCGATCTCTCACAGGCCACCGTCGTCACGCTCTACCTGCTGTCTGCGTCCAACGTGAAGTTGCGCCCGCGCCTGCAGGCGGAACTGAAGCCCGGCTCCCGCATCGTGTCGCACCAGTTCGGCATGGGCGACTGGCAACCGGACAAGGTGGAGACCTTCACAGACGCCAACGGCACGAGCCGTACGCTCTACCTGTGGACGATCAAGTAGGCCTCGCCCCACCGTTGCCGACATCCTTCAAGCCTGACGTCATTCGTTCCTGACTTCCTGACTTCCTGCCCTCCTGGGCTCCTGTTACACTGTCCGTTCTTGCCCGCTTGGCGAAACGGCAGACGCAGGGGACTCAAAATCCCCCGCCCGCAAGGGCATCTCGGTTCGAGTCCGAGAGCGGGCACCAGCACTCCCATCCATCACTGAACCAGACGGTCAGCCACCGCGCCTGTCACAGGGTCTGCCCACGTGTCGTCGCCTCTTCCCGGCGCCCCCGCTCGTGGTGAACGCCTGCGCACGCTGGCCGGTCTGACACCGTACGCGTGTGCGCACGCGGGGAGCTGTTGTCGCGCAGGATGGCCGATTCCCATCGATCCCGCCCCGCTGGCGGTGCTCGAACGCGCCGACGCCGAAGGCCACCTCCGCACGCTCGTCGCGGGACGATGGGCGGACGGACACCTTCTAGGTCGTACAACACAACATGAACCCACGGTCGGCTGTTTGCCGTCCATCATCGGCCACGGGGTGTCTGACGGAGAGTCACAGTGCGTCTTCCACACGCCGCACGACGCGACAGGTGGTTGCAGGCTCGAACGGGCGCTCGGTCCAGAGGCCATGCCGTTCAGTTGCCGTCAGTTCCCGCGGTTGCTCCTCCACGACGCGACAGGCTGGACGCTCTCATTTTCTGCGTGGTGCCCTACCGCTGCGCGCCTCATTGTCACCGGCGATTCAGGGTTCTCCAGACAAAGTGCGATAGCGGCAGATCCACGCGTACACATCGAAGGACTCGACGCGACTGCCGCGTGGCCGCCACTGTTGAGACCAGGTGTGTTGGCTGGCCACGACGAGTACGCACGATGGGAACACACTATATTTGTCGAATACCTTAATTCGTTCCAAATAGATGAATCCTCAACAAGTTGCGCGCTTGGTGGCGCGCTCGCGTGGACGGATGTCGTGCGCCAGTGGTCTGCCGGTGACGGCACCTTGCTGCATGCGTTGAGCCGGCCTCCCATCAGGAAGGCCGTGAAGTGGCTGTCCTTATGCCATTCGACAGATTTTTCATCAGCGGAACGGCTACTGCGCCCGCTCGTCTCGCGCATCCCTCGGGAGTGGCGGCCCGGAGCCTGGCCTGAAGACCTGACCGAGCCTGTGCGCGATGGCACGCCGCTCCAACGAGCGGAGGCCGAGCGCGCGCTGGCGCGCTACATCGGCACGAGACTGATGGGGTCGTGGGTGGCGTACCAGGGAATGGGGCTCCGGTCGGTGCTGGCATCCCTGGTGTCAGCCCATGGACTGGCCATTCTTGCGCTGAGCCGCTTCGCGCCGCCAGGGACGCCCGTCTCACGCGGTCATCTCACCAATTCGATACGCGCTGCGGACTGGCTGCTGCTCCACCTGCTGGACCGCCAGCCGTGGGCAGACTGGTGCAGCAGCTGGGAAACCGCGCCTGACGCGGGCGGCCTGGTCGCGATCGTTGCGGGCGGGCATGCCCTACTCGACAGGCTGACCTGGGCGTGACGGACGCGGCCGCGCGCGGTCCGGTTCCGGGTGGGGGCCGTCCGGGCGGGGCTCCATCCCGGTGCCGCTCGGCGGCCGACTCAGCTGTCGGACCGCTGCCTCCGCGTCGCTGAGTGCCGCGCGCACGGCATCCAGATCCGCCTGCACCGCCGCGCGACTCGCTTCGGCCTTCTCCACCGCCTGGCGCGCCTCTGATGCCGCCCGCGCGGCGCCGGCAGCGGCGCGTTCCGCCTCGACGGCCACGTCCTCGGCGGCCGCCGCTCCCTGCCGGAGCGCCTCGAGGCGTTCGGTCACTGCCGCTTCGCGCTCCCGCAACGCGTCCGCGCGGGCCTCGGCCTCGACCAGTCGTGGATCCGGCGGCGCATCGGCGCCTGTCGTGGCGGGGGTCGCACGTCGCGCGACGACTTCGAAACGTCTGACAGGCTCGGTGGGCTCGGGACTGGTCGGCAACACGAGTCCGGCGAACGCCGCAAGCCCCGGAAGCGCCACGTCGTCGATGAACTGCCCGTGCGGGAGCCTGGCGTCGGAGCCATGCGCCGCAAGCGCCTCGAACGACGTGCGTACCTGTCCTCTCAGCGTGCCGGCCGTCGGCATCTCGCCGTGTGCCAACGCCAGCGCGCGATCCGTCGCTGCACGGATCGCGTCGTCGCGCTGCTCGATCACATCCGACAACTCGGTGTCCACGTCACCGAGCAGGCGGGCCTGCTGCGCGGCGTGGGCGGCGGTGCCGGCGTCGAGCACGGCATCGTAGACATCGCGCGCACGCCAGTACACCTGGTTCACGAGGTGCGCCACGCGCGACGGCTTGCCGGACGAGGCCAGCCGC
>CAYRAE010000340.1:0-4464 GCA_964422175.1 uncultured Luteitalea sp.
TCGTGCTGGTGTTCACGCGTCGACGCAACGAAGCAATCATCGTGGCCGATGGCATCGTGATCCGCGTCCTGCGGATCAGCAAGGATGGGGTCCGCCTCGGCGTGACGGCGCCGCCGAGCGTGCCCGTGCATCGTCAGGAGATCTACGACCAGATTCGCGAGGAGAACCGGCGCGCCGCAGGACCCGCGGAACTTCCTGCGGGGCTGGCGCATCTGGTCAAGTCGACCGACGGAGCCTCGTGAGACTCGACGACTGGCGCAACTTGCCGGACACCGCGCTGGCATCCCTCTACGAGCGCGAGCGCGCCCGCTGGGCCACGGGCCTGCAATGGGACCTCGCGCCCTCACTCCACGCGATCGAATCGGCCCGTCGAGCGGGAACGCTTCCGGGACTCGTGATCCGAGGGCCTGGCCACAGCGTGGTGGGCTGGTCGTACTTCCTCGTGCACAACGGCATGCTGCAGGTCGGCGCGCTCCAGGCTCGTACGGCCGATGGCGTGCGCCTGCTGCTCGACGCCATCTTCAAAACGCCTGAAGCCTCGCTCGCGCAGGAGATGCTGCTGTTCGTCTATCCCGACAGCCCTGCCTGCGAGAGTGCGCTGCAGCGGCGGCGCTTCGATGTGACGCGCTATTGGTACCTGCGTCGCACGCTCGAGCGCGCCGGTGCCGCGATCGTCGACGATGCACTGCGTGAACCGCGCGACAGCGACGGACCCGATCTCGTCCGCCTGTTCGCGCGGGCGTATGCCGGCGTTCCAGGCGCGCGGTGCTTCGCTCCGCACGGGCGGCTCGAGGAGTGGGCCCAGTACCTCGGTCAGCTGACGCGTGGCACGGCCCTGGGACGTTTCGAGTCCGGCGGCAGTGTCGTCGTCGATGGTCCCGGGCATTCGCCGCTGACGGCCGCCGCGCTCGTCACGGCGCTGTCGGAACGCACCATCCATCTCGCTCAACTCGTCGTGGATCCGGGCGCGCGCCGACAGCGCCTCGCCACGCGGTTGCTCGACAGGATGCTGGCGTGGGGTGCGTCCAGCGGACGGACGGTGGCCACGCTGCTCGTGAGCGAACAGAACGCGCACGCGCGCGCCCTGTACGATTCCCGCGGGTTCGTGCAGACGGGCTATTTCCTGCATGCGTCTCGCCCGCTCGGGCGACACGTCCTCTCGTCAGCGGCCGCCGCGAGCGCCTGACGCGCTACCCGCGCTCGGCGAAGAAGCCGGCGGGATCCGGCGCCTGATCGATCACCTTCCGATACGCCGCGAGCGTGGCTTCACCGGTCTCCAGGCTGTGTGCCGCCACGCGACGGTCGGCGTCGTCTCGACGCAGGATGGCGAGGCTCTCGTCGTCGAGACGCGCGATCCGGGCGATCGCGTCGCTGGCACGCTGGTGTCTGTCGGCAACACCGGCGAACCCGGGCATCGTCCGGAAGCGTGACAGGCTGGCGGCGATGTGCTGCCGGAGCGGGAGTACGCGCGCCTCGAGCGCAGCGAGCGCGGCGAGCTGCCGTTCACGCTCGTGCGCGAGCGCGGCCAGCAGATCGGGGTCGATGGGATGGGGAAGCGTACGCTGACGCGTGGCGAGGGCCTCGATGTCGGCCAGCACCGCCAGTTCCGCGTCGAGGCCGGTGCGGTAGTCGGCCAGCACCGTCTCAGGGGCAGCAGTCACGTCAGACCTCCAGGGCGGTCACGCCGCCGGCGTCGGGCCCTGCGTGGCGATCGTGCCCCAGGCGTCACGCAGCGTGGTGAGCAGGCCGATCGCCTCGTGGAGGCCGGCCGGATCGCGCTGCGCGTTGGCGTCGTAGCAGCGACCCTGGATGTAAGTGTAGAGGCCGTCGAGTCGCGCGGCAATCTCGCCCCCGGCCTCCATGTCCAGCATGTTCTGCAGTTCCTGCACGATGGCCAGGCCGCGCGAGAGCGCGTCGCGCTTGACCCGCATGTCGCCGGCGGCCATCGCGTCGCGGGCCCGCCCGAGGAACTTCAGCGCGCCGTCGTAGAGCATCACCACGAGCTCGACGGGCGTGCGCGATTGCACCTGTGTCTGGAGGTACGCCTGGGCCCCCTTGGTGGACATGACCGAACTCGGAGCTGACTGCTGTGGGTACGCCAGAAGCGTGGACATGAGAGCGTGTGCGACTGACTCAGAACAGCGATGATGAGAGACCGCCCAGCTGGGACTTCGACGCATTGAGCTGCGCGATGGCCAAATCGGCAGCCATGAACTCCTTCTGCATCGCCTCGCGGCGGATGAGGAGCCGGCGTTCCATTTCGTCGATCCGGGAGGTGATCTTGGACACCTGATCGCCGAGGCGCGTCTGCGCCGTGGGAATCAGGCCTCCGCTCGACGTGTAGTTCTCGATGGCCGCCTTGACGTTGCCGAATGCGCCCGTGAACCCGTTTCCGCCCTGGAACAGCGACTTGACGGCAGAGAGGTTCGAGGTGAGCGCCTGCTGGAGATCCGCGTTGCGGAATTCGAGCTGGCCCGTCCTGTTGAAGGTGAGGCCGACCTGGGCCAACGACGTGTAGGCGCCGCCGGTGGCGACCTCACCCGTCACCACGCGGCTCAGGCTGCTGCGCAACTGGCGTACCAGCGGATCGCCGCCGATGTTGTCGCGCTCCTTGTTGCCGTACGCCTTGGTCTGCTGATCGAGGAACGACACGAGGTCGTTGTAGGCGCTCGTGAACTTCTTGACGAGCTCCTCCACGGACGACAGATCGCCCGTGATGGTGATCGTCACGGGGTTCTCGGTCGCCTGCTGCAGCGTGAGGGTCGTCCCGGGGATCGCCCCCTCGACGGTGTTGCTGGCGCTCACGACCGCCACGTTGTTGATCGTGAAGTGCGCATCCTGCGCGTCCTGCGCGTTGACGGGGGCGAAGCTGAGACCCGCGCCGCCTGTGAGCGCGCTGGTCGGCGTGCCGAAGGCCGCCGCGGCTCCCGTCTCCTTGCTGGTGAGCACGAGCTGGTACGCGCCGCCCGTCGAGCGCACGACGGAGGCGTTGACGCCGATCCCGTCGGTGGCGTTGATGGCCGACGCCAGGCCTTCGAGCGTCACGTCTCCGGTGATCGCCACGTCTGTGCCGCCGATCGTCAGACTCCCGCCGGTAGCGACGATGGTGGTGTTGCTGTCGGGGATGGCGCCGTTGGTGACGGTGACCTGCGACCGCGCGAGCTGCGATACGGCGAGCGAGTACGAGCCTGTCGGCGCCGTGCTGGCCGACGACACTCTCGCGACAGCCTCGTTCGAGGACGCGGCCTTGGTGGCGCTGAACGCCGTGACCGAGGCGAGATTCCGGCTGGCCGACTCGAAGGCGCTGAGTCGCGTGGCCAGCGTGCCGAACGCCGTACGCTGCGCGCGCAGCTCGGCCTGCTGCGTCGTCAGCTGATCGACGGGACGGCGCTCCTGCGCCATCAGGGCTTCGAGCACCGAGTTGAAGTCGATGTCGTTGAACCCGCTCATCGTGATTGGCGAACTCATGGCACACACCTCCGCCCCTGATTCTCAGGGGCCTGTCCCTGAAATCGGCAGTCTAGCTGGAAGCTGCAGTGCGAGGAGCGGTGTTCGGGCTGACTGGCCGACGACGACCGATGAAAGATCGCGCCGACCGGGGCCGGAGGTCCCCGATCGGCGCGAGCAGCGGCTTCTTAGCGAAGCAGCGAGAGGACGGCCGAGGTCTGGCCGTTGGCCTGCGCCAGGGCGGCGATGCCGGACTGGTTCAGGATCGAGAAGCGCGTCAGGTTGGCCGACTCCTCGGCGATGTTGGCGTCGCGGATCCGCGATTCGGCAGCGCGGTTGTTGACGATCTGGCTCTGCGCGAGATTGATCGCGTAGCTCAGGCGGTTCTGGAGCGTACCGACCTGGGCCTGGACGCCACCGAGCGTCGTCACCGCGGCGGCGACGGCCGTCACGGCAGCCTGCGCGTCCGATCCGGTCGTCAGCGCGCTGGCCGCGATGCCGAGACTCGTCGTCGTCACCTGGCCGATGCTGCCGCCCACGACGCCGTTGGTGCCGTTGCTGCTGACGAACACCGAGAAACCCTGCGCCGCATCGAGGCTGGCCACGCCCGCCTCACGATTGATTTCCGTCAGCACGTCGGCGAACTCGTTGTTCAGCGTCGTGCGCGACGCGTCCGAGGTGTGACCAGACGCCGCCTGCGTGGCGAGCGTCGCGAGACGGTCGAGCAGCTTCGACATGTTGTCGAGCGCGCCGTCCTTGATCTGCAGGTCCGACAGGCCGTCGTTGGCGTTGCGGACGCCCTGGTTGAGGACGGCCACCGTCGACCGGTAGCTGTTGGCCACCGCGAGACCTGCGGCGTCGTCACCGGAGCTGTTGATACGGAAGCCGCTGGAGACGCGCGTGAGGGCCTGACGGAGACCGATGTTGGTCGAGTACAGGTTGGCCTGAGCGTTGTTGGCGGCGACGTTGGTGACGACCGAGAAACTTGCCATGATGATCCTCCTTGACCGTATGGAG